>NZ_NHSN01000016.1 GCF_016653405.1 Halorhodospira halophila | reverse complement strand
GGCCAACCGCACGGGATCCACGGGCAGGCAACCGGCACGGTGGGCCGCCCGCGGCGTTTCGGGGGACCACGCCGGGGTGGCCAGCTCGGGGGCGTCGAGGACGCGGCTGCGCTCGCGCAGCAGCGCCGGATCGCCGATGGCGACCAGCTCCGCGGCGTGACTGCGCATGGCCGCAGCGGCTACCAGCTCGTAGCCGATACCAGCCGGTTCGCCGCAGGTGACCGCGATGCGCGGGCGGCCGTCGCTCACGACCCCCCCAGGCGGTAGTCGACGTAGGCCTCCTCGCGCAGCTCCCGCAGCCACTGCTCCAGGGCCTCCTGGCTCTTGCGCTCGTGGATCTGCTGGGCGATGCGCTCGCGGCGGCGATCGTCCGTGACGTCGCGCTCGCGCCGATCCTCCACGCGGACGATGTGCCAGCCGTATTCGGTGCGGAACGGCTCGCTGACCTCACCCACTTCGAGCTCATCCAGCTGCTCCTGGAAGGAGGCGACCAGCTGGCCACTGCGGGTCCAGCCGATGTCCCCGCCGCTGGCCTCGGCGCCCGGCTCCTGCGAGTACTGCCGGGCGAGGAACTCCAAGCTCTCGCCCTCGTCGATGCGCTCGCGGAAGCTGTTCAGCCGTTGCCGGACGTCCTCCACCTCGATGCCGTCGCCGGGGCGCAGGAGGATGTGGCGGGCGCGGGTCTCCTCGACAATCTGGGCATCTTCACTGCGCCGGTCGATGAGCTTGACGATATGGAAACCGTCGGCCGCCTGGACCGGCTCGCTGACCTCGCCCGGCTCCATGCCTTCGACGACGTCGGCAAAGGCCGAGGGCAACTGGCCGGGCAGTCGCCAGCCGATCTCGCCGCCTTCGCCGGCGGTGGCCGCATCCGAGAAGGTCTCGGCCAGGGTGGCGAAGTCGCTGTCGCTGTCCACCGCACGGGCGCGGATCTCGCCGGCCCGCTCTTCGGCGGCGCGCAGGTCATCCGAGGAGGCGCCCTCAGGCGTGCCGATGCGGATGTGCGCCACCCGGTACTCCATGTTATCCCGAGCCGCCGCCGCCTCGACGGCCTCGTCGATCTCCTGCGGCGAGACCTCGACCTCCTGCTGGACCACGGCCTGCTGGAGTCGCTCGACGGTGATCTGCTCGCGCAGGTCCTCACGGAAACCGGCCATGTCCATCCCCTCCTGGGCGAGGGCGTCGCGCAGCTGAGCGAGGGTCATGTTGTTCTGCGCGGCGATGCGCTGCATGGCGGCGTCCAGGGTGGCGTCGTCTACCTGGATGCCGGCGCGCTGCGCATGGCCCATCTGCAAGCGCTGCATCACCAGGCGCTCGAGAACCTGCTCGCGCAGCTGGTCCGCCGGTGGCGGCTGCTGACCGCGCTGGAAGAACTGGGCACGGATCTGCTCGATCTCCTGTTCCAGCTCCGAGGCGAGCACGACCTCCTGGTCGGCGACGGCCACGATGCGGTCCAGGGTCTCACTGGCGGCCAGGGCCGGCAGCCCGGCGAGCAGGGTTGCGGCGCAGAGAAAGGCTCGAATCTTCATGGGGTCTAGAATACCGTTTCGTCGTAGTCGGGCACCACGTCTTCAAGGAAGGATGCCGTGTCCTGGCCCAGTCGGCCCAGGCCGGTGAGCTCGAATTCGAGCATGAAGGTGTTTTCCACTTCCCGGGCCGCGCCGCGGCGGAAGCGCCGGGCGACACCGCGCACCGCCCAGCAGCACTGGCGGTACTCCACTCCTCCGACCACTTCCAGGTTCGTCCGTTCCAGCCGCGAGTACTGCCAGCCGCCAACGCCGCGCCAACGGGCGTCGATGGGCACCACCGCCGAGGCCTCGATCAGGTCCTGCGTGGTCTCCAGCACCGGTTCATCGTCCTCGTCGTCCTTGGCTTCCTGGCGGACCCGGTAGCCGAGATTCACCAGGGCGCCCGGGGTGGGCTGGTACTGCCAGTCGGCGGCGAGGCTGGTGGCTGCAGCCACTTCCCGCTCCGGGTCGTAGCGGTATTCGCCGCGGACCGAAAGCCCGCCGGGCAGGCGCAGCTCGGCGTCGGCGAAGATGTCCGAACTGCTGCGGGTCAGGGCCGGGTCGTCCGGGTCGGTGTCCAGGGTCACCCGCCGATCCTCCCGGTAGTAGACCTGGCCGATGCTCGCGCGTAACGGTTCGCGGCCATCGACGATGTCGAGGAAACGGGTGGTCACCGCGGCGGTGATCTGGTCTGCGTCACCGATGCGGTCGATGCCGGAGAAGCGGTTCTCCTGGAAGAGCTGCGCCACGGTGTTGCCGCGCTCGCTGGTGTCGAAGTCCGGGTAGTCCCCCTGGTCGCGGTAGGGGGCGTAAAGATAGTACACCCGGGGTTCCAGCGTTTGCAGGAAAGGGCGGTTGCCGAGCTGGAACGGCCGCTCGAGGAAGATGCCGGCATCGAGGCTGGCGATGGGCACGGTGCGGCTGAGCTGCTCGTCACCGGGGGCGTCGCCGGCCCGATCTAGGTCGTAGCGGGTGTGGTGCAGGCTCAGCCCCGGCTCGATGAAGAAGGCCTGGCGCTGCAGGGGCCAGGAGATCCGCGGGTTGACGTGGTAGCGTCGTCCCACCGGGCGCTGTTCGTCATTCTCTGCCTCGGGACCCTCGGGCAGCTCGAAGCGCACCGCCTCGCCCTCCAGGCGGTACTCCACGCCACCGGGCAGCACCCCGGGCGTGTGCTGGTAGCCGATCGCGGGCCAGCGCCGGTACGGGTCGTCGCGGTCGTCCGGGCGCAGGTTCTGCCAGTGCTGCAGCTCGGCCTCCCACTCGTGATCGCCGCGGGACTGCCGCGCCAGGGCGCGACTCTCGAGCTCGGCATCGCTGCTGCCTACCAGATCCGATGAGAAGTCCCTCAGGTAGTCCACGTCGCCGACGCGCTCGACGTCTACCTGGTAGTCGACGCCGTAGGGTAGATCCCCGCGGTGGGACCAGTCCACGGCCCAGCGTTCGGCATCGATCTCCGGCTCGCCGTCTTCGCGCAGCTGATCGGCGTAGACGTCGTCGTCGGGCAGGTACTCCGCGGACAGCTCGCCATCGAAGCTCGGGCGCAGATAGCGGAACTCCCCACCGAGCTGAACCCCCCGTCGCGAGTAGTAGGTCGGCTGCAGGGTCAGGTCGTAATTCGGCGCCAGGCGCACGTAGACCGGCAGCGTGAAATAGCCACCGTCGGTATCGGACTGGCCGAAGCTCGGCGGCAGGATCCCGGTGCGTGGCCGGTCGTCGATGGGGAACTGCAGATACGGGGTGTAGAACCAGGGGATGCCGCCGAGCTCCACCCGCGCGTGGCGCGCCTCGCCCAGGCCGGCGTCGTGATCCAGGTCCAGCGACCCGGCGTGCAGCCACCACAACTCATCCCCCGGCGGGCAGGTGGAGTAGCGCAGGTCGGTTAGCCGGGTCTGCTCCGCTCCGGTGGAGACCAGGTGCCGGGCGGCGCCGTGCATGTGCGGATGGATCCGGAATTCCGCGCCGTCCACCTCGATGCGGTCTTCGTCGAGGTCGAAGCGCCCCGCCGTGCCCCATAGGTGCAGGCCGGACTCCGAGTACGCGAAGGCCCCAGGCACGCGCGCGCGACCCGCCGCCTCGTCGAGATCGAGGTTCTCCGCGCGCAGGTGCTGATCGAGCCGGCGCAGTTCAGCGTCGCCGCGCAGACGGTAGAGGGCGCGCAGGCCATCGGCGTCGATGGCTTCGGCATCCAGGATCAGGGGTGTGTCGGGGTGGTTGCGCCGTGTGCGGTCCACGGCGTCGGGGGATGGCGCCAGTGGGGGGCCGCAAAGCTGGATCTGCCGGAGTGCGCCAGGGTCGCTGGGGATGTGGCCGGGGGGGACACGGGCCTCTTCGACGTTGTCCGCATCGGCGGCTGCAACCACGGAGGCGGCCAGGCCTGCCGCAAGGACGGCGGTGAGTGGGAGTGAACGGTTCACGGTTCGTTGCGATCCGGCGGCGAGCGCCGCTACCTTGGCACACGGGGGGGCGCGTGGCAACGCACGACGGCTTGCAATCGGCGCCGCCGTGGCGCGCAATGGAGGGATGAACGCACTGGCCTGGGATGATGCCCGCGCCGCCGAGGCGCGCGAGTGGGCTCGGTGGCAGCTCGATGCCGCGCAGCCGCCGGCGCTGACGCCGGCGGCGGCCGACGCCAGCAGCCGCCGCTACTTCCGGATCGAGCTGCCCGACGGGGGTAGCCGGATCATCATGGACGCCCCGGGGCAGCCCGAGTCCGTGGCGGCCTTTGTACACGTCGCCGGATTGCTGACTGCTGCGGGGGTCCACGCACCGCGAGTGGAGGCCGCCGACCAGGAGCGGGGCCTGTTGCTGCTCACCGACCTGGGCCGCCGCACCTACCTGCAGGCATTCCAGGATGGGGCCGACCCCCAGCCGCTGCTCGACGCTGCCGTCAACGCCCTGGTCCGCGCCCAGGCTGCCGTGCCGGTGGCCGGTCTGCCCGCCTACGATACCCCGCGGCTGCGCCGGGAGCTGGAGCTGTTCACCGACTGGTACCTGCCGCACTGCTGCGGGGTGGCTGCCGCGGAAGCCCGGCGGCGCCTTGGCGGCGGTCTGGACGATCTGCTCGAACGGCTTGCCGCCCAGAGCCGGGCGTTCTGTCACCGGGACTACATGCCGCGCAATCTGATGGACTGTGCGCCGCTGCCTGGTGTGCTGGACTTCCAGGACGCGGTGGACGGGCCGGTTTCCTATGATGCTGTCTCCCTCGTGCGCGATGCCTTCATCAGCTGGCCGCGCGAACGCGAAGTGGCCACCCTTCAGCGCTATCACCGCCTGGCGCTCGAGGCCGGCGTACCCGTGCCGTGGGCGTTCGAGCTGTTCTGGGCGGACTGCCAGTGGATGGGGGTGCAGCGTCACCTCAAGGTGCTCGGTATCTTCGCCCGGTTGGCCTACCGTGACGGCAAGCCGCATTACCTGGCCGACGCGCCGCGGTTCTTTAAGTATCTGCGCGCAGCAGCGGAGGAGGAGCCGGCGCTACGCGCGCTGGTGGACGAGGTGCGGGCCCTGGCGGAGGCGCCGGGGCGGGTCCCGGACGCCAAGGTGGACTGAGATGCGTGCCATGATCCTGGCCGCCGGGCGCGGCGAGCGGATGCGCCCGCTGACCGACACCACCCCGAAGCCGCTGCTGGAGGTTGCGGGGATGCCGCTGATTGGCTGGCAGCTGCAGCGCCTGAGCGCGGCCGGGGTCGAGACGGTGGTGATCAATACCGCCTGGCTGGGTGAGCAGATCGAGACGGCGGTCGGCGATGGGCGCGCCTGGGGGGTGCGCGTGCACTACAGCCGCGAGCCGGAAGGCGCCTTGGACACCGGCGGCGGCATCCGCCAGGCGCTGCCTCTACTCGGCGACAGCCCGTTCTGGGTCGTCAACGGCGACGTCTGGAGCGACTACCCGCTGCAGCGCCTGCCCCGCTCGCTCTCGGTCGCTGCGCACTTGGTGCTGGTGGACAACCCGGCCCATAACCCCGACGGCGATTTCGCCCTCGACGGTCAGGGACGGGTGACCACCGGGAGCGGACAGCGGCTGACCTTTGCCGGGATCGGCGCCTTCCACCCCCGCCTCTGGCGCGGGTGCCGGCGCGGGTGTTTCCCGCTGGCGCCGTTGCTGCGCAGTGCTGCGCAGCGCGGGGAACTCACCGGGACCTACTGGCCCGGGATCTGGTCCGATATCGGCACGCCGGAACGGCTCGAGCAGCTGCGCCGCCAGGTGCTGGCGGAGGCCGGTCCGGCGCCGGAGTAGCGAGGGAGCGACGGACGTGGGACAGGAGATCGGTCGGGCACGCTTCGGGAGCGACGACTTCTCGGTCTTTCGCCAGAGGCTCCGGGACGAGACCCGGCTGCTGGGCGAGTGGCTGCGGGCCGGACGGGTCGCGCAGGGGGCGCCGAGCATCGGTCTCGAGCTCGAGGCGTGGCTGGTGGATGCGCAGGGGCGCCCGGCGCCGGTCAGCGATCGGGTGCTAAGCCGGGTCGAGGATGAGCGCGTCGAGAATGAGCTCGCGCGCTTCAACCTGGAGATCAACACGGACGTGCATGCGCTGGCCGGCTCCTCGCTGCAGGCCCTGCAGGCGGAGCTGACCGGGCGCTGGGCGCGAGCGCAGCAGGCGGCGTCGGAGGCCGGCTGCCGGGTCGCCCTAGTGGGTATCCTGCCTTCGGTGCGGGAAGCGGACCTGTGCCTGAGCAACATGACCCCGTCGCCGCGCTACGCCGCGCTGAACGAGCAGGTGCTGGCGCTGCGCGGGCGCCAGCCGCTGACTCTCGATATCGAGGGGGCGGAGCGCTTCCGCACCGAGCGTCACGACGTCATGCTGGAGGCGGCCACCACCTCGCTGCAGCTGCACCTGCAGGTGCCGCCGCAGCGCATCGCGGCGTTCTTCAATGCGGCGGTGGCGCTGTCGGCGGCATCGGTGGCGGTGGCCGCCAATTCGCCGCTGCTCTTCGGGCGCCGCCTCTGGCAGGAGAGCCGCATCCCGCTGTTCGAGCAGGCTGTGGCGTGCACTCGCCTGGAGCCGCGCGGCGCCGGTACCCTGGCGCGGGTGGGGTTCGGTAGTGGCTATGCACGCGACGCCCTCTATGGCTTCTTTGTCGAGAATCGGCAGCACCACCCCGTGCTGCTGCCGGTGCTCCAGGACACCCCGGTGGAAGCGCTGGCCCATCTGCGCCTGCACAACGGCACCATCTGGCGCTGGAACCGGCCGCTGGTGGACGTGGTCGACGGCCGGTGCCAGCTGCGTCTTGAGCATCGGGTGATGGCCGCCGGCCCGACCCTGGCCGACGTGCTGGCCAACGCCGCCTTTTTCTACGGTGCGGTGGCCGAGCTGGCCGAATCCCGCCCAGGGCTGGTGGAGGAGCTGCCGTTCCACATCGCTGAGCAGAACTTCTATGCTGCCGCCCGTTACGGCCTGGACGCCGAGGTGGAGTGGCTGGACGGCTGGTTCGGCCGGCTGGGCGACCTGGTCGCCGAGCGCTTGCTGCCCAAGGCCCGCCGCGGGCTGGTACGGGCCGGCGTGGCCGAGGCCGAGGCCACCGCGCACCTGCGCGTGGTGGAGGAGCGGGTGGCCAGCGGGCGCACCGGCGCCGATTGGCAGCTCGCCTGGATGGAGCGCCACGGCGACGACAACCAGGCCCTGACGCGGGCCTACCTGGATCGAGCTGCCGACGGTGAACCGGTTCATCGCTGGCCGCTTTAGAAACCAGACAGGAGGGCGATCGGCCCATGCTGAAGACCTACCAGGGACTGCCGGAAGGACTGCTCCGCGCAGGGCCCGCCGAGTTGGAGGAGCGCCTCGGCGGGCCGAGCCTGATCGAGGTGCCCGGGCGCCGTGAACCGCCGCTTTTCGTCACCGTCCTGCTCCACGGCAACGAGACCACCGGCTGGGAGGCGGTGCGGCAGGTCCTGGCCGATTTCCAGGGGCGTCCGCTGCCCCGGACCCTGCTGCTGTTCATCGGCAATGTGCGTGCAGCCCGGCACGGCGTCCGCCGTCTCCCCGAACAGCCCGACTACAATCGGGTGTGGCCGGGGACGAGCCTGCCCGACAGCCCGGAACAGCACCTCGCCGCCGAGGTGGTGGCCCGCGTACGCTCGCGGGGCTGTTTCGCCAGCATCGATGTGCACAACAACACCGGGCTGAACCCGCACTACGGCTGCGTTAATCGCCTCGAGGGGCCGTATCTTCAGCTCGCTGCGCTGTTCTCGCGCACGGTGGTCTACTTCACGCGGCCTCAAGGGGTACAGTCGCTGGCCATGGCCCGGCTGGCGCCGGCGGTCACCGTGGAGTGCGGGCAGCCGGGCAGCCCCGGGGCGGCGGATCACGCCGCCGAACTGATCTCCAGCGCGCTACACCTCTCCCGCCTGCCCCAGGGGGTGCCCGCGGATATCTCGGTCTATCACACGGTGGCTGCGGTGCGGATTCCGGAGCAGTGCAGCTTCGGTTTCGGCGAGGCGCGCGGGGCGGATCTACAGCTGATGGACGATCTGGAGCGGTGCAATTTCCGTGATCTGCCCGAGGGGACCGTGTTCGCCCGGGTTGCGCCGGAGTCCCGGGCGTTCTTCACGGTGGAGGACAATGACGGGCGCGAGGCGGCGGCGGAGTTTTTCCAGCGCGATGGTGAGACGATCCGCCTGCGCCGTCCGGCGATGCCGGCCATGCTCGCCTGCAATACGACGGCCATCCGTCAGGATGTACTCTGCTACCTGATGGAGCCGGTCCGCCTGGGCACACCGCCGGCGGCTGAGCCCGCCTGAGGGTGCAGCGGCGCGCCCCCCTGGGGCGGGCGCATTGAGCGCACCGAGCAGCGCACCCCGCTCGGGGGATCAGCGCGAACCGGGGAAGGTTCGCGCTGATCAGCGAGGTTTTGTCCGAGCGGCGCGACAGCGCCGCGAGTTAAGCGAGCGGCCCCGAGCGGGGGAGCAGCGCAGGGTACCCCGCAGGGGTGCGCTCGTTAGCGCCCGCCCCAGGGGGGCGCGCCGCTGTACCCTCAGGCGGGCTCTTGGCGGGGTTCGCGGGAGGCGGCGTCGATGGCCTGCAGCAGATAGATGCCCAGTTCCACCTCGAGCCGGTCCAGCGACGTGGTGATGCCCAGGTCACGCAGCCGCGTCGTGGGCAGACCGGCATGGCCGCAGGGGTTGATGCGCTGGAAGGGGTTTAGGTCGTTGCTGACGTTCAGCGACAGCCCGTGATAGCTGCAGCCCCGGCGGACCCGGATCCCCAGCGCGGCTACCTTGGCCCCCTCCACGTAGACCCCCGGGGCGTCCTCACGGCGGCCTGAGGGGACCCCGTAGGCGGCGAGCAGCGAGATGACCGCCTGCTCCAGGGCGTGGACCAGGGTGCGTACCCCCAGGTTCCAGCGCCGCAGGTCGAGTAGGGGGTAGGCAACCAGTTGCCCCGGACCGTGCCAGGTGACCTGGCCGCCGCGGTCGGTGCGCACCACCGGCGTCTCGCCGGCATCGAGGATGTGCTCCGCGCGGCCCGCCTGGCCCAGGGTGTAGACCGGCGGGTGCTGGAGCAGCCAGAGCTCATCGGCCGTCGCGGCGCTGCGCTCGTCGGTGAAGGTGCGCATGGCGGACCAGGTGGCCTCGTAAGGCTGCTCACCCAGGTAGCGGGTATGGATGTGTTCGAGGGCGCAGGGCAAAAGGGCGGCCTCCTAGAGGGTCACCATGATGGCGTCATCGGCATTGAGCTCGCGGTAGAGCCCCTCGAGCTGGTCGCGGCTGTGGGCCTCGATGGTCACCGTTACCGACACATAGCGGCCGGTGCGGCTGCCGGTGGTGCGCACCTCGAGGATCGTAGCGTGGCCGGCGGCGATGCGCTCGACGCGCGTGGCCAGGTCGGCGCCGGCGTGTCCCATGGCCTTGACCCCGATCCGGCAGGGGAACTCCAGGGGCGTATTGTCGGCGTTGAATTCGCTCATGGCTGCCTCCCGCGGGCGGTTGCCTCACGCAGTCGGGTGAACCAGCCCCGCATGGCCGCGAACACCGGCCCGGGGCTGCCGTTGCCCACCGGGTCTCCGTCGATGCGCAGCACCGGGGCGACCTCCTTGGTGGCGCTCGACAGCCAGACTTCGTCCGCCGACCGCAGTTCGTCCAGGCCGATCGGGCGACACCGAAAGGGTAGCCCGTGCTGCTCGGCCAGCTCGAGGATTACTTCCCGCGTGATCCCGGGGAGCAGGCCGGGGTGAAGCGCCGGTGTCGCCAGCTCGCCGTCGCGGACGAGGAAGACCGTGCTCGCCGCACCCTCGGTGATCTGTCCATCGCGGTGCAGGATGGCCTCGTCGGCGCCGGCGGCGATGGCCTCCTGGCGCAGCAGCACATTGGGCAGTAGGGCTACCGCCTTGATGTCGCAGCGGGCCCAGCGCAGGTCCTCGCGCAGGGTGGCGTGCAGCCCGTCGGCAAAGGCACCGGCCGCCGGCAGCGGTGAGCTCATGACAAAGACGGTCGGCTCGCTGCGCCCGGGGAACTCGTGGGTGCGCCGCTCGGGGCAGCCCCGGGTGACCTGGAGGTAGAGCGACTGATCGCCGCCGCCGTTAGCCCGGCAGACCTGCTCGAAGACCTCCGTCCAGCCCCTTGCGGAGAGCGGATCGGCCAAGTCGATGGCCGCCAGTGAGTTGGCCAGCCGCCGCAGGTGCGCATCGAGCCGGAAGGGCACGCCACCGTAGCAGGGGATCACCTCGTAGACCCCGTCGCCGAAAAGAAAGCCGCGATCCAGGGGCGAGATCCGCGCCGAGGCGAGCGCCATCAGCTCGCCGTTGAGGTAGCAGGTCGCCGGATTGCCCATCGGCTACTCGAACTGCAGCCAGACCTGGTCGATCATGCGGCGCCAGAGGCCCCCCTCTTCGACGTCCTCCATGGCGATCAGCGGCTCCTCGTGGATCACGCTGCCGGCAAGCTCGATCTTCAGCGTGCCAATCTCCGTGCCAGCCGCCACCGGGGCGCGGATCTGGCCGTCGACGCTTACCGAGGCGGTGAGGTTGTCGTACTCTTGGCGGGGGATGGTCACGTAGAGATCGTCCGGGATGCCCAGGGCCACGGAGTCGACCTCGCCCATCCAGGCGCGCGCCTCGGTCAGCTGCTCGCCGGCGCTGTAGAGGCGGTGGGTCTCGAAGAAGCGGAAGCCGTAGTTGAGTAGCTGCAGGCTCTGCTGGGCCCGCGCATCCTCGCTTTCGGTACCGAGGACCACGGAGATCAGGCGCATGCCCCCGCGCTCGGCGGAGGTGACCAGGTTGTAGCCGGCGGAGCTGGTGTAGCCGGTCTTCAGCCCGTCGACGGTCTCGTCGCGCCAGAGCAGGCGGTTGCGGTTGTGCTGGTTGATCCCCGCGTACTCGAAGGAGCGCTGCGAGTACCAGTCGTAGAACTCGGGGAAGTCGTCGATCATGGCCCGGGCCAGGCGCGCCGTGTCCCTGGCCGTGGTGCGCATCTGCTCATGGGGCATGCCCGTGGCGTTGGTGTAACGGGTGTTCTCCATGCCCAGGCGGCTGGCGTACTGGTTCATGACCTGGGCGAAGGTGTCCTCGTCCCCGGCCACGTGCTCGGCCAGCGCCACGGCGGCGTCGTTGCCGGATTGCACGATCAGCCCCTGCAGCAGCTCGGCCACGGTGACTTCGTTGCCGACCTCCAGGAACATCCGCGATCCGCTGGAGCGCCAGGCGTTCTCGCTGACGGTAACCTTGTCCTCGAGTCCGATGTGCCCGTCAGCGAGCTCCTCGAAGACCACGTAGGCGGTCATGATCTTGGCCAGACTGGCCGGCTCCCAGCTCTCCTCGGGGTCGCGGTGGGCGAGGATGTAGCCGCTGTGCATGTCGACGAGCAGGTGGCTCGGTGCGCCGATGCTCGGCGGCGATGGCGTGGGGACCGATTCGACGATGGGCGTACCCCAGCGGTCGTCGGCGGTGGCAATGGGAAGGAGCCCGGCGGTCAGCAGGGTGGGGACGAGCAGTCGTAGGAGGGTTCGTCTCATCATCGGAATGGCGGCGGTCTCGACGGATGGCACAACGAGCTCTCATTGTAACGCGTTTGCGGGTGGGGGCGGGGGGGTTACGGGGTGATGCGGTAGTGATCGATCCCCGCCTCCTCCAGGGTCCGTTCTAGGCGGTCCACGTCGGCGAGGTTCTCCAGCGGCCCCAGGCGAACGCGGTGCAGCGGCCCCTCGGCCCCATCGATCTCCTCGACGGCCACTTCGGCTTCCGGGTCCAGTTCGCGAATCCGGGTCCGCATTCGCTCGGCGTTCTCGCGCTGGCCGAACACGCCGGTCTGCAGATGGATGGCGATCGGCTGGATCGCCCCGGCCTCGTCCAGCAGGCGGTCGGCGGTGCGCACCTGGACCGTTGCCGGGATGCCGGCGGAGGCGGGCGTGTCGCCGGAGTCGTTTTCGTCCTCGCGCTCCTCCCGTGCAGTGATCAGCTCCTCGATGGGATCGGGCTCGCGTTCATCGTCGACGCCGAAGGTCTCCACCGCCGGCGCATCGCCGACCTCGGCATCCGTGTTGTCGGCCTTGTCCCGCGGCGGATCGTCCGGGGTCACCACGCGGATCTTGACCGGGGCCGTGCCTTGATCGGCCACGTCCAGGCGCACCGCGGCGGCATAAGACAGATCCAGGATGCGCTCGTCGGGGTCGACGAAGGGGCCCCGGTCGTTGACCTTGACCACCGCCCGGCGGTCGTTTTCCAGGTTGGTGACCTCCACCCAGGTGGGCAGCGGAAGCTCGCGGTGGGCGGCGGTCATGGCGTACATGTCGTAGGGGGTGCCGCTGGAGGTGCGCCGGCCGTGGAACTTGGTCCCGTACCAGGAGGCGCGCCCGCGCTGGGTGAAGCCCTCGGCCTCTTCCCGGCTCATGGTGTGGTAGGTCTCGCCGAAGACCTCGTACTGGTCGGGATTGCCGTAGCGGCTCGGCGGCACGTCCTGCGGTACGGCGTCGGGCAGGCGGGCGAGTTCCTCGGGGTCGCGATCCGAGGGCCCGTCGGTGGCAACCCGTTCGGCCGGGTCCTCATCCGGACGGGGCGGTGGCAGGTCGCGCTCCGGGGCGGCGCAGCCGGCGATCAGTGCTACGCCGCTGGCCGTAGTGAGCAGCACTGTGGCAAGCGGCCTCACTCGGGTTGCCCCCCGGCAATGGCCTCGGCCAGCTGGTGGACGGCCATGGCGTAGAGGGCGCTGTGGTTGTAACGGGTCAGGACGTAGAAGTTCTGCAGCGTCAGCCACAGCTGCGGGCCGCTTTCGCCCTCGAGTTCGATGAGCGCCGCCGGGGTGTCGCCGTCGAGCGACTCCGGCACCTCGACCCCCAGCGCCTCCAGCTCGGCGACGGTCTTTCGGGCGGGCACGGGGCGGTTGGTGTCGGCCAGCGCCTGCTGCCAGTCTGCGCCCTCGGCCTCCACCCGGCGGGCTACCGGCGCGCCGGGCTCCCAGCCGTGCCGGGCCAGGTAGTGGGCGGCGCTGCCGGCGGCATCCGCCGGGTTGTCGATCAGGTCGCGGCGCCCGTCGCCGTCCTGATCCACGGCGTAGGCGCGGTAGCTCGACGGGATGAACTGCGCCTTACCCAGGGCGCCGGCGTAGGAGCCGGTGGGCTCCGTGGGGTCCCACTCGTTCTCGTGGCTGAGCAGCAGGTAGGCCTCCAGTTCGTCGCGGAAGAAGCCCGCGCGCGGGTGATCGGAGAAGCCCAGGGTGGCCAGGGCGTCGAGGACCCGGTGGTCGCCGCGGCGTTGGCCGTAGTAGCTCTCCACGCCCAGGATGGCCAGGATCACCGACTCGGGGACGCCGTGCTCGTCGCTGACCGCGGCGAGCATCTCCCGGTGCTCGGATCCGTAGTCGCGGCCGGCAGCAATGCGCTCCTCGGTGAGGAAGATCCCGCGGTACTCGTGCCAGGGGAGTCCTTCGGCCGGGGCGGCGATGCGCTCGAGCACCCGCTCATCGTGCTCGGCGGCGGCGAGCACCGCGCGCAGGTGCTCGGCGTCCAGGTCGTGGCGCTCGGCCACTTGATCGGCGAAACGCTCGCGCTCGGTGGTGGTGGCGGTGGCAGTGCCGAGCAGCGCACTGGCGCACAGCAGTGCCACGGTGGCGTGACGGAGGCGTGGGTTCATGACCGGCTGTGGGCCCTCACGACCAGAGACGACGGTGGGTGTGGATAGCCATGAGAATACCGAAAGCCGCCATGATGGTCACCAGCGAGGATCCCCCGTAACTAACCAGCGGCAGGGGCAGGCCGACCACCGGCAGCAGCCCGGAGACCATCCCGGCGTTGACCAGCACGTAGATAAAGAAGGTCAGCGAGATGCTGCCGGCCAGCAAGCGGCTGAAGTTGTCCTGAGCCCGGGCGGCGATGTAGAGGCCGCGGCCGACGATGATCAGGTAGACGGTCAGCAACTGTGCTACGCCCATCAGGCCGAACTCCTCGGCCACCACCGCCAGCACGAAGTCGGTGTGGCGTTCAGGAATGAACTCCAGGTGCGCCTGGGAGCCGTTGAGCCAGCCCTTGCCGAACAGCCCGCCGGAGCCGATGGCGATCTTCGACTGGATGATGTGGTAGCCCGCGCCGAGGGGGTCGTTCTCGGGGTTGAGGAAGGTCA
The DNA here is from genome assembly GCF_016653405.1 of Halorhodospira halophila. Taxonomy (NCBI): domain Bacteria; kingdom Pseudomonadati; phylum Pseudomonadota; class Gammaproteobacteria; order Chromatiales; family Ectothiorhodospiraceae; genus Halorhodospira; species Halorhodospira halophila. Next base: position 191,247 of record NZ_NHSN01000016.1, on the reverse strand, counting down.
ATACCCGGGCGCGCTGGTAGTCGTGCATGACGAAGAACCACAGCAGCGGCGCTGTGGCGCCGGCCAGCGCAGCGCCGCTGAGGATCCACCGCCAGCCCAGGCCGGCCAGGAAGAGGATGAAGAACCCCGAGGCGGCCACTAGCACCGCGGTGCCCAGATCCGGCTGGACGGCGATCATCCCCGCCGGCACGCCGATCAGTACCAGGGCCAGCATCACGCGCCGTGGGCGGGGCGGGATGTCGTGATCGGCCAGTAGCCAGGCAAGCATCAACGGTAGGGTCAGCTTCATCAGCTCGGCCGGCTGGAAGCGCATGAAGCCGAGGTCGATCCAGCGCTGCGCCCCCTGGCCGATCGCGCCCATGACCATCACTGCGGCCAGCAGTGCCATGCCGGCTCCGAAGACCCACGGTGCCCAGCGGCGCAGGGTGCGCGGCGGGATCTGGGCACACGCGAACAGGGCCAGGAAGCCGAAGGAGACGCGGATGACCTGGTTCTGGGTCTGTGCCCAGTCCTCGCCGAAGGCGCTGTATAGGACTGCCACGCCGAAGGCGGCGACAGCGGCCAACGCGGTCAGCAGCACCCCGTCGAGGTGTAGTCGCGACTGCAGGAACGAGAGCCGGACACCAACCCCCTGGCTGCCGGGCAGGGCGCTTGTGCTCATGGCATCAGCTCCATCGGGGCCTCTTCCTCGTCCTCGACCTCGCTCTCGTCGATGCGGCCGGTCTCCAGGTCCTCGAGGAAGGTGTGGTCGTCCACGAGCCAGGCGTCGGTGACCGCGCGCGCCACCGGCGCCGCCGCGGCGCCGCCGCCGCCCTCGGCGTTCTCGACCACCACGACCACAGCGATCTCCGGATCCTCCGCTGGCGCGAAACCGATGAACAGGGCGTGACTGCGCAGATGCTCGGGGATCTCCTCCTCGTCGTCGTCCTCGCGGCTCTCGGTGACCTGCGCGGTACCGGTCTTGCCGGCCAGGCTGTAGTCCAGATCGTCGCCGATCAGCCGCGCCGTGCCGCGGGGGTGCTCGACGGCGGCTCGCATGGCCTCGGTAGTGAGCTCCCAGTGCTCCGGGTCGTTCAGCTCGATGCGTTCCTGGGGGGTGCTAGCGGCGGTTCGCGACTCGTGTCCCGCTTCGCCATCGCGGATCGTCTGGACCAGGCGCGGTTCGACGATGCGTCCCTGGTTCGCCAGGATGGCGGTGGCCCGGGCCAGCTGCATGGGCGTGGTGCTGAAGTAGCCCAGGCCGATGCCGGTAATCACGGTCTCGCCGTGGTACCAGCCGCCGCCCAGGGCACGGCGCTTCCAGTCGCGGTTGGGGAGGATCCCGCTGCGTTCGCCGGAGGTGTCCACCCGGGTCGGCGAGCCGAAGCCGAAGGGCTCCAGGAACTCGGACATCCGGTCGATGCCCAGGCGGAAGGCGGTATCGTAGAAGAAGACATTGCAGGATTCGGCGATAGCCTTGATGTAGTCGGTCTCACCGTGGCCCCAGTCTCGCCAGCAGCGAAAGGGTTCGTCGCGGCCCTCCACGTGGTAGGCGCCGTCACAGTGGATCTCGGTGTCGGGGCGGATCACGTCGTGCTCCAGCGCGGCTAGCCCCACGAAGGGCTTGATGGTGGACGCTGGTGGGTACAGCCCGCGTATCGGTCGGTTGATTAGCGGCTGCCAGCCGGTGTCCTCCAGTTCTTGGAAGTGCTCGCCGCTCATGCCGCGGACGAACATGTTGGGGTCGTAGTGAGGCCGGCTGGCCATGGCAAGCAGCTCTCCGGTATTCGGATCCATAGCGACCACTGCGCCGCGTTGTTCGCCCAGGGCGCGCTCGGCTACTTCCTGGAGATCGATGTCCAGGGTAAGGATCAAATCCTCCCCGGAGCGCGGTGGGCGGCGGTCGAGGGTGCGCAACACCCGGCCGGCGGCGTTGGTCTCGACACGCTCGACGCCGACCTCGCCGTGGAGGACTTGCTCGAAGGCGTGCTCCACGCCGCTTTTGCCGATGTGATTGGTGCCCCGGTAGGCGGGGCGGTCGATATGGCGTAGATCCTGCGCTGTGATACGCCCGACGTAGCCGACGGCGTGGCTGCCGGTGTAGCCCTTGGGGTAGTGGCGTACCAGCCGGGCGTCCACCTCGAGCCCCGGGAGGCGGTGGCGGTGAACGGCCAGCTTGGCCACCTCTTCCTCGTCCAGTCGGGTGCGCAGAGGGATGGCCTCGAAATGGCGCGAGTTGTTCAGGCGGTTGAGGAAGCGCTCGCGCTGGGCCTCAGTGATCTCGATGATCTCGCCGACCTCGTCGAGCATGGTGTCGATGTCCGGGACGCGCTCCGGGGTGGCCACCAGCTGGTAGGAGGGGCGATTCTCAGCGAGGACGGTTCCGTTGCGATCGAGGATCTGACCCCGGCTTGGGGGGATCGGATTCACCTTGATGCGGTTCTCCTGGGACAGGGTGGCGTAGTGGTGGTGATCCACGACCTGCAGGCGCACCATCTGCGTCATCAGCCCGGTCACGACCAGGATACACAGCACGCCGGCCGCGATGATCCGTCGCCGGATCCGGTGCGCATCCTGTTGCTGATCGCGGATGGAAAGGCTCACCAGATACCCCGCTGCTCGCCGTACGCTCTCCGGGTGTTACTGCACCTGGAAACGGCGCCGCACCCCCCTCATGATGTGGAAGATCAGCGGCCAGATGGTGGCGCCGATCAGGATCGCTGCCCAGGCTTGCCAGTCCGGGGCTGGTCGGCCGATGATGCCGTTGATCCAGAAGATCACCAGCTGGGCGATGAGCAGTAGCCCGAGCACCACCACCGCCTGTTGCCAGATGGGCACCAGGCGCAGGTGCTGGTGCAGGCGCAGGGCCAGGAAGGCGATCAGTGCAAAAGCCAGCGCGTGCTGGCCCAGCAGGGTCCCCAGCAGGGCGTCCTGGAATAGACCGGCGAGCCACCCCACGCCCACCCCGACCCGCTCAGGCAGCGCCAGACTCCAGTAGAGCAGGATCAGCGCCGTCCACTCCGGGCGGAACTCCTGCGCCCAGCCCGGCATGGGTACGATGGTCAGCATCAGGGCGATGATGAAGCTGAGCAGGATCACCCCGCCCCCATTGCGTGGCCGATGACCCGTCAAGACTCGTCCTCGCTCTTGTCGTCGGCGGCCCCGGCGTCGTCCTCGGCGCCGGGCGTATCCGGGTCGTCGGCCACGGAGACCAGCAGCAGCTTGCGGCTGCGGTCGAGTTCCGCGGCCGGCCGGGCGGTCACCCGCGCGAAGGGCTCGCCGGCCTCCACCTCCACCGAGGTGACCTCGGCGACCGGGTAGCCGCGTGGGAAGGCGCCGCCAAGCCCGGAGGCGGTGAGCAGATCACCCTCGCGGATGTCGGCGTTGCCCGGCACGTTGGCCAGCTCCAGTCGCTGCGGGTCGCCGCTGCCCAGAGCCACGGTGCGCAGCCCGTTGCGATGGTTCTCCACCGGGATGGCGTGGCTTGGGTCGGAGATCAGCCGCACGCTGGCCGAGCGGGGTCCGACCCGGTCCACCTGGCCCATGACCCCGTTGGCATCCAGGACCGGCTGGCCGACGAACACCCCCTGACTGGCACCGCGGTCGATCTCGACCAGGTGGGTGTGGGGGTCGAGCTCGACGCGCATCAGCTCGGCGATGGCCACCTCGGTCTCGAGCCGTTCCGAGGAGCCGAGCAGCTCGCGCAGGCGCTCGTTCTCCCGCTCCAGGGCCTGCATGCGCTGGAGCCGCTCCTGGTACGCCAGGTGCCGGTCGCGCAGCTGGCGGTTTTCCTCCATGATCTGATGGCGTGTGGCCAGCCGCTCGGAGACCCGTTCCGCGATGGAGAAGGGGGCGTCGACGACGAACCGCAGCGGATACACCACCCCGGAGACGGTCTCGCGGACCGGCTCGACGAGGTGCTCGCGGTGGTCCAGGCTCATGAGCAGGATCGAGACCGTGGCCAGCAGCACCAGGCGCACGGTGGCCGACGGACCCTGTGTGAATAACGGCTTAATGGTTCACCGAGCCTCGCAGCGTCAGCTTGCGGAGCCTGCCAGTCTAACGCAGGCCCCACCCGGGTTTGCAGCTGCGGTGGTTCGTCTATTCGCTGACGAACAGATCGGCGCCCCGTTCGTCCATGAGCTCCAGGGCCCGGCCACCGCCACGGGCGACACAGGTCAGCGGCTCGTCGGCGACGACCACCGGCAGCCCGGTCTCCTCCATGATCAGCCGGTCGAGGTTGCGCAGCAGCGCACCGCCGCCAGTGATCACGATACCGCGCTCGGCCACGTCGGCGCCGAGTTCCGGCGGCGTCTGTTCCAGAGCGGTCTTGAGCGCCGAGACGATCCCGGACAGCGGCTCCTGGAGCGCCTCGAGGATCTCATTGGAGTTCAGGGTGAAGCTGCGCGGCACGCCCTGCGCCAGGTTGCGGCCGCGGACCTCGATCTCGTTGACCTCGGTATCGGGGAAAGCGGTACCGATCTCCTGTTTGATGCGCTCGGCGGTGGCTTCTCCGATGAGGATCCCGTAGTTGCGACGGACGTAGTTGACGATGGCTTCGTCGAAGCGATCGCCGCCGAGGCGGACCGAGGCGGAGTAGACGATGCCGTTGAGCGAGAGCACCGCGACCTCCGAGGTGCCTCCGCCGACATCGAGCACCATCGAGCCGCTGGCCTCGTCGACGGGCATATTGGCGCCGATGGCCGCCGCCATCGGTTCCTCGATCAGGTGCACCTCGCGGGCCCCGGCGCCGGCTGCCGACTCGCGGATGGCGCGCCGCTCGACCTGGGTCGAGCCGCACGGCACGCAGACGAGCACCCGCGGGCTGGGCTTGAAGAAGCGGGCCTCATGCACTTTCTTGATAAAGTGCTGGAGCATCTTCTCGGTCACCGTGAAGTCGGCGATGACGCCGTCCTTCAGGGGGCGGATGGCGCGGATCGTCCCCGGGGTGCGGCCGAGCATGCGCTTGGCCTCGGCGCCCACTGCGGCGATGCGCTTGCTGCCGCCGTCGCGATCCTGCTGGATGGCGACCACCGACGGCTCGCTCAGGACGATGCCCTGACCGCGCAGGTAGATCAGCGTGTTGGCCGTGCCAAGATCGATGGATAGATCGTTGGAGAAGAGTCCGCGGATACCCTTAAACATGCCCAGCGTTCCTAAGGTCGAAGGTGGCTCAATCTAGCAGTGCCCCGGGGTTTGGGCAAGCTCGGGGCTATGGTAGGTTTTACGGCTGCTATCGCGCCAGTTATGGGGAGAAAGGCTCTATGGCCATCGAGGCAGATGAGGTGCAGCAGATCGCGCACCTGGCCCGCATCCGGATCGACGACGGGGCGGTTTCCGGGTACGCCCGCGACCTGACGGGGATCCTGGAGTTCGTCGAGCAGATGGCAAGCGTCGATACCGAGGGCGTCGAGCCTATGGCCCACCCTTGGGATGCCACGCAGCGCCTGCGCCCGGACGAGGTCACCGAGCCCAACCTGCGCGATCACTATCAGTCCGGGGCGCCAGCCGTCGAGGCCGGCCTGTACCTCGTCCCCCGCGTCGTCGAGTAACGGAAGCCGAACACCCATGCACCAGAAGACCGTTGCCGAGATCTCCGCGGCGTTGCACGCCGGAGAAGTCTCCAGCCGTGAACTCACCGATGCCCTGCTCAAGCGCATCGAGACGTACGACCCCGGGCTCAACAGCCTGATCACCGTCACCGCCGAGCAGGCCCGAGCTGCCGCGGACGCCGCCGACGCCCGGCTGCGCGCCGGCGAGGCCGGGCCACTGACCGGCGTGCCGCTGGTCCACAAGGACATCTTCTGTACCGACGGGGTGGCGACCACCTGCGGCTCGCGCATGCTTGAGCCGTTTCGTGCGCCGTACGACGCCACCGTGGTGCGGCGTCTGGCCGAGGCCGGCGTGGTCATGCTCGGCAAAGCCAACATGGACGAGTTCGCCATGGGGTCGTCCAACGAGACCAGCTACTTCGGTCCGGTGCGCAACCCCTGGGACCTGGACGCGGTCCCCGGCGGCTCCTCCGGCGGCTCGGCCGCCGCTGTGGCGGCGCGCCTGGCCCCGGCTGCCACGGGGACCGACACCGGCGGCTCGATCCGGCAGCCGGCGGCACTCTCCGGGATCTGCGGACTCAAGCCCACCTACGGCCGCGTTTCGCGCTACGGCATGGTGGCCTTCGCCTCCAGCCTCGATCAGGCCGGGCCGTTCGCACGCACTGCCGAGGACCTGGCGCTGCTGCTTGGTCCGATGGCCGGCCTGGACGAGCGCGACTCGACCAGCGTCGACCATGTGGTGCCCGACTACAGCGAGTCGCTCAACCGCTCAATCAAGGGGCTGCGCATCGGCGTACCGCGGGAGTTCTTCGGCGAGGGGCTCGATCCCGACGTCCGCTCCCGGGTCGAGGCCTCCCTGCAGGTGCTTGAGGGCGAGGGCGCCGAACTCGTCGAGGTGCAGCTGCCCAACATGGAGCTGGCCCTGCCGGCCTACTACGTCATCGCGCCGGCCGAGGCCTCGTCCAACCTGGCGCGCTTTGACGGCGTGCGTTTCGGCCACCGTTGCGCTGACCCGCAGGATCTGGAGGATCTCTACAAGCGCAGCCGTGCCGAGGGCTTCGGCGACGAGGTCCAGCGCCGCATTCTGGTTGGCACCTACGCGCTGTCCGCCGGCTATTACGACGCCTACTACCGCAAGGCGCAGCAGATCCGCCGCCTGGTGGCGGACGACTTCCGCCAGGCGCTGGAGCAGGTCGACGTGCTGGCCGGCCCCACCTCGCCGACCCCGGCCTTCGATCTGGGCGAGCGCGCCGATGACCCGGTGCAGATGTATCTCTCCGACATCTACACCCTCGGGGTGAACCTCGCCGGCCTGCCCGGCCTGTCGGTCCCCGCCGGCTTCTCGCGCGGCCGGCCCGTGGGGCTGCAGCTGATCGGCGGCTACTTCGACGAAGCCCGGCTGCTGAACGTCGGGCACAAGTACCAACAGGTTACGGACTGGCACAAGCAGGTCCCTGAAGGGTTCGAGTAGATGCGGGGCGACCCCGGATACCCTGGAACCAACGCCCGCGTCCGCTCGACGCGCCCAAAGCCTACGGAGCGACCGCACCCATGAAGTGGGAAACCGTCATCGGTCTCGAGATCCACGCGCAGCTCGCGACCCGCACCAAGATCTTCTCCGGCGCGCCGACCGCCTACGGCGCCGAGCCGAACACCCAGGCCTGTCCGGTGGACCTCGGCATGCCCGGGGTGCTGCCAGTGCTCAACCGCGAGGTGGTGCGCATGGCCATCAAGTTCGGCCTGGCCGTCGGGGCGCGCATCGCGCCGCGGTCGGTCTTTGCGCGCAAGAACTACTTCTACCCCGATCTGCCCAAGGGTTATCAGATCTCGCAGTACGACCTGCCCATCGTCGAGGGTGGTCAGCTGGACATCGAACTCGAGGACGGCGTCGGCAAGCGCATCGGCATCACCCGTGCCCACCTCGAGGAGGATGCCGGCAAGTCCCTGCATGAGGATTTCCACGGCATGACCGGGGTGGATCTCAACCGCGCGGGGACGCCGCTGATGGAGATCGTCTCGGAACCGGATCTGCGCTCGCCGGCCGAGGCCGCCGCCTACATGAAGAAGCTCCACGCCCTGGTGCGCTACCTGGAGATCTGCGACGGCAACATGCAGGAAGGCTCCTTCCGCTGCGACGCCAACGTCTCGGTGCGTCCGGCCGGGCAGCAAGCCTTCGGCACCCGCGCCGAACTCAAGAACCTCAACTCCTTCCGCTTCGTCGAGCGGGCCCTCGAGTACGAAGTCGAGCGGCAGATCGATCTGCTCGAGTCCGGCGGTGAAGTCGTCCAGGAAACCCGCCTCTACGACGTCGACAAGGGCGTCACCCGCTCCATGCGCACCAAGGAGGAGGCCAACGACTACCGCTACTTCCCGGAGCCGGACCTGCTCCCCGTGGAGGTGGACTCGGCGCTGGTCGAAGAGGTGCGCGAGACCCTGCCCGAACTGCCGGACGAGAAGCGCCGGCGCTTCGAGGAGGAGTACGGCCTGCCGGCCTACGACGCCGGCGTGCTGACCGCCACCCGGGACATGGCCGATTACTTCGAGCACGCGGTCAGCGAGTCCGGCGGCTTCGCCAAGCGCACTGCCAACCTGCTGATGAGCGAGCTGCTCGCCTACCTCAACAAGGATGGTCGGGAGATCGGCGACTCGCCGGTCACCCCGGAGATGCTCGGCAAGCTGGTGGCCCGGGTCGAGGACGAGACCCTCTCGAGCCGTGGCGCCAAGGATGTCTTCGAGGCCATGTGGGCCGGCGAGGGCGAGCCGGACGAGGTGATCGAGAGTAAGGGCCTCAAGCAGGTCACCGACACCTCGGCCATCGAGGCCCTAGTCGACGAGGCCATCGCCAACAACCCGAAGCAGCTCGAGCAGTACCGTGCGGGCAAGGAGAAGCTCTTCGGCTTCTTCGTCGGGCAGGTCATGAAGGCCTCCGGCGGCAAGGCCAACCCGCAGCAGGTCAACGAGCTACTCAAGAGAAAGCTGGACGGATCGTGAGCGACGCCAGTCAACGCTTCATCTTCGAGAACGCGGACGTACGCGGCGAGATCGTGCAGCTGGATCAGGTGTTCGCCGCCGTTCGTGAGCACCACGACTACCCGCCGGCGGTGGCGCGTCTACTCGGCGAAGCCATGGCTGCGGCGGCGCTGATGTGTGCCACCATCCGCTCCGACGGTGTGCTCAGCCTCCAGGTCGAGGGGGGCGAGGGCGCGGCGGTGTCCATGCTGCTGGCCCAGGTGGACGCCTCCGACGGGACCCTCCGCGGAACCGCCCGTTACGAGGGCGAACCCGCCCGCGGCGGCCTCGCCGAGCTGTGCGCCGGCGGCCGCCTGGCCATCACCATCGAGCCGGAGGAGGGACAGCGCTATCAGGGCGTAGTCGGCATCGATGACGGTGGTCTGGCGGCCACGCTGGAAGCCTACTTCCGGGATTCCGAGCAGCTGCCCACCCGCTTGCACCTGGCCTGCGACGGCCGGCGGGCCGGTGGGCTGCTGCACCAGCGGCTGCCCGCCAGTGGCGGCACGCAGCCCACCGAGGCGGATCCCGACGCCTGGGATCGCATCGGCTACCTGGCCGAGACGCTGACCGATCGCGAGCTGCTCGAGCGGCCGGCGCACGACGTCCTGCACCGGCTTTTCCATCAGGAGACCGTGCGCGTCTTCGAGCCGCGCACGCTCGCCTTCCGGTGTCGCTGCTCGGCCGGCCGCATCGCCTCCATCCTCCGCGGTCTCGGCCGCGAGGAGGTCGAGCAGGTGCTCGCCGAGGAGGGTGTGGTCGAGGTGCGCTGCCAGTTCTGCGGCGCCACCTACAGCTACGACCGGGTCGATGTGGCGCAGGTGCTCAGCGACGCCAACGCTGCCCCGGGCAGCGATAGCTACCACTGACTGGGGTCTACGCCGCGTCGGCGCAGACCGGGCAGTGGGGGTCGGCGTTCACGGTCAGTGTGCGCAGGCGCATGCGCAGGGCGTCGATCAGCAGCAGGCGGCCGAAGAGGGGGTCGCCGGCGCCGGAGAGGATCTTGATCGCCTCCACCGCCTCGAGGGTCCCTGCCACGCCGGGCAGGGGGCCGAGCACCCCGCTTTCGCTGCAGGTCAGCTGCGGTTCATCCCCTTCGGCGTAGATGCAGCGGTAGCAGGGTCGTCCGCCGGGGCGGAAGGCGGTGACCTGCAACTCCCAACGGATCACCGCGGCACTGACCAGCGGCCGCTGTGCCGCCACGCAGGCGGCGTTGAGGGCGAAGCGGGTGGCGAAGTTGTCGGTGGCGTCGATGACCACGTCGGCAGCGGCCACCTCAGCGCTCAGGCGCCCGCCCTCGAGGTGCTCCTGCAGCGGCGAGAGGGTGATCTCCGGGTTGCGAGCGGCGACGGCCCGCGCCGCTGAGGTCGCTTTGGGCTGGCCGATGGCGTCGTGGCGGTGGGCGATCTGGCGCTGCAGGTTGGACAGGTCCACGGTGTCGTCATCGGCGATGCGCAGTTCGCCCACCCCGGCGGCCCCGAGGTAGAGGGCCAGCGGCGAGCCCAGCCCGCCGGCGCCCACGATCAGCGCCCGGCTGCCGGCCAGGCGCTGCTGCCCGGCAATATCGAGCTCCGGCAGCATGATCTGCCGGCTGTAGCGCAGCAGCTGCTCGTCGTTCACGGTCGTCTCCCCAGCGTCAGTCGCTCGAGTCCGGCCAGGTCGCGCTCGGTGCGCACCTGTTCCAGCCCGGCGGCGGCGAACAGCCCGCGCACGGCCTCGCCCTGGGCAGCGCCGTGCTCGAGCATCAGCCAGCCGCCCCGGGCCAGCTCTCCGGCAGCCGGTGCAAGCAGGCTGCGGATAGCTGCCAGCCCGTCGCAGCCGGCGGCCAGCGCCTCGCGCGGCTCGTGCCCGAGGCCGCCGTTGGTCCACTCCGGAGCGGTGGTCTCGACGTAAGGTGGGTTGCTGGCGATGACCTGGAAGGGGCCGGCCGGCACCCCCTCGTCCCAGTCACCGGCGATCAGCTCCACGCTCGTCAGTCCCAGGCGTTGCCGGTTCTCCCGCGCCACGGCCAGGGCAGCCTCGCTGCGCTCGGTGGCGGTGATCCGGGCGTCGGGGCGTTCGCTGGCCACCGCCAGGGCGACGGCGCCGCTGCCGGTGCCCAGCTCGAGCAGGCTGCCCCCGGCGGGCAGGCAAGCCAGGGCCTGCTCGACCAGGTGTTCGGTCTCGGGGCGGGGCACAAGGACTGCCGGGGTCACCGTCAGCGACAGGTCGCGGAACTCGCAGCGGCGCAGCAGGTAGGCCGCGGGCTCACCGGCGGCCCGACGGGTGAGCAGGTTCCGGTAGGCATCGATGGTCGCGGTGGGGACCGGGCGCTCGGGGAAGGCGAACAGGTGGCTGCGGCCGACACCGAGGACCTCGGCGAGAAGCAGCTCGGCATCAAGCCGCGCCGACGCGCTCGACGCCCGCAGCGCATCGATGCCCTCGCGCAGCGCCTGGCCGATGCTCCGCCCTGCCTCGCTCACCGGCCCTCCCGCAGGGGTCTCGCCGCTCAGCCGCGCCCGGCGGTGGCGCCCGGGATGCTGCGCTCTTCGAGCATCACCGGGATGCCGTCATCCACCCGGTAGATACGGCTGCCGTTGTCGGTGATCAGGCCCTCGTCCAGTGGCGCGTCCACCACCGTGTCGTCCAGGTAGCGGGCCTGTCCCTCGGCGATGTGGCGATTGAGCGCCTCCAGCTCCTGCGCCGAGAGCGGCTGCAGGGGGCGCTTGGTGATCGGGCAGCAGAGGATGTCGAGTAGTTTGCGATCCATGGACGGGAGTATACCACTCTCAAGGTTCCTGCTGGCCTGCCGTTGGAACAGGGTGAGGCCTATGGCAAACGAGCAGCGGGGAGAGTGCAATGCCGGGATGGTGTGGCGATGTGTCCGGTGCCTGGCTCGAGGCCCCCGAGAGCATCCCGGGTGTGCCAGAGGAGACCGAGCGGCGCTGTTCCTTCTGCGGGCACGATGAGCAGGTCGCCGGGCCGCTGATCGGCGGCGAGGCGGCGTTTATCTGCGAGCACTGCATCGCCAGCTGCAACGAAGCGCTGGAGGCCGATCGCGAGCGCCGGCAGCAGCGGATCCTCGCCTCCCTGCCGGTGCCCCGGTCGCTGCGCCGCTATCTGGATCACTACGTCGTCGGTCAGGAGCAGGCCAAGAAGGTCCTCTCGGTCGCCGTCTACAACCACTACAAACGCCTGGTCGCTGCCGCCCGCGGCGAGTCGGTGCAGCTGGGCAAGAGCAACATCCTGCTTGTCGGCCCCAGCGGCACCGGCAAGAGCCACCTGGCCGAGTGCCTGGCGCGCTGCGTCGAGGTCCCCTTCGTGAGCGTTGACGCCACCACGCTGACCGCCTCCGGCTACGCCGGCGAGGATGTCGAAGCGGTGATCGGGCGGCTGCTCGCGGCCTGTGACGCCGATCCGGAGCGGGCTGCGCGGGGCATTGTCTACATCGACGAGATCGACAAGCTCGCCGCCCGGGGTGGGGTCGAAGGCGGACCCGATTTGGCCGGCGAGGGGGCGCAGCAGGCGTTGCTCAAGCTGCTCGAAGGGCGCCGGGTGACGGTCTCCAGCGCCGGGTGCCAGGGCAGCCCGGTTACCGTCGATACCGGCCAGATCCTGTTCATCTGCGGCGGCGCCTTCGAGGGCCTGGAGGCCCTCGCCGCCGAGCGCCCGGGTGCGGGTTTCACCGCTGCCGCCACTGGCCCGGCGGCGCCCATGGCCCATCGCGCCGCTGCGCTGCAGCGTTTCGGCCTGGTCCCCGAGCTGGTTGGTCGCCTGCCGGTGGTCGAGTGCCTGCAGCCGCTATCCACCGAGCACTTAATCCGTATCCTGACCGAGCCGCGCAACGCCCTAATCCGTCAATACCAGCTCCTGTTCGCCCGCGACGGCTGTGAGCTCGAGATCACCGCCGACGGCCTTGAGGCGGTGGCGCGGCGGGCGCAGGCGCGGGGCACCGGGGCCCGCGCCCTGCGTGCAGTGCTCGAGGAGGTGCTCCTCGAGCCGATGTTCTCCGTCCCCGCTGCCGGCGGCGAGGTGGTGCGGCTGGTCATCGACGCCGCCGCCGTGCACGGCGGTTCGCCCGGCTACTACTGGCGGGCCGCGGTGCGGCACGCGGTCTAAAGCTCCTTGATGGTCTGAGTCAAGCGCGATTACTATTGATCGGCTAGCCATTCACCACCCGCCGGCGGGCGGGGCGACTCGAGACCGACATGCAAGAGAGCGATAACGTCAACGACGTCAACGTAGCCAACGGTGAGCGTCTTCCGACTCCGGCTGAGATCAAGGCCGAGGTCCCGCTGACGGATGCCGCCCGGCAGACCGTGCTGGAGGGGCGTCAGGCCCTGCGGGATATCCTCGATGGCAAGGATCAGCGCGTGTTCGCCGTGGTCGGGCCGTGCTCCATCCACGACCCCGAGGCGGCGCTCGACTATGCGCGGCGGCTCAAGGCGCTGCACGATGAGCTCAGCGACCACATCTACGTGGTCATGCGGGTGTATTTCGAGAAGCCGCGTACCACCACGGGCTGGAAGGGCCTGATCAACGATCCGGATATGGACGACTCGTTCCGGATTGACAAGGGTCTGCGCATGGGGCGCGAGCTGCTGCGCGAGATCGCCGCCATGGGGTTGCCCACGGCCACCGAGGCCCTCGACCCCTACGCGCCGCAGTATTACGGCGATCTGGTCTCTTGGACCGCCATCGGCGCCCGCACCACGGAGTCCCAGACCCACCGCGAGCTGGCCAGCGGCCTCTCCACTCCGGTGGGGTTCAAGAACGCCACCGACGGCAGCCAGACGGTGGCGATCAACGCCCTGCAATCGGCAGCGTCGCCCCACAGCTTCCTGGGCATCGATCAGGAGGGGCGCATCACGGTCATCCGGACGCGCGGCAACCAGTACGGCCATGTCGTGCTGCGCGGCGGCTCGCAGCCGAACTACGACTCGGTGAGCATCCGCCTTTGCGAGCAGGCTCTGGAGAAGGCCGGCATGCCGCAGCGCGTGGTGGTCGACTGCAGCCACTCCAATTCCAACAAGGACCCGGCGCTGCAGTCGATGGTCCTCGAGGATGTCATCCGTCAGATCCGCGAGGGCAACCGCTCGATCGTCGGGGTGATGCTCGAGAGCAATATCGGATGGGGCAGCCAGAAGCTCGGTGCCGACCCGGGCACGCTGGACTACGGGGTGTCCATCACCGATGCTTGCATCGACTGGGAGACCACCGAACAGGTCCTCCGGGAGGCCGCAGGGCAGCTGCGCGGCAGCCTGCGCGAGCGCGCACTGCTGTAGTTGACTCTGCGCAAATGCTGATGTATTTCTCTCGGGCTAGTGCTCTGGCGAGCACAGCCCGAGCGCTTCGCTGAGGGCGGCGAGGGCCGCAAAGGGAGGAGGACGCGGTATGGCTCCGACGAGACACGCGATGCCGGTCAAGGGCTTTGAGCCGTATCAGGCCGGCGAGACCGAAGAGTACATGAGCGACGAGCAGCTGGAGCACTTCCGACAGCTGCTTCTGGCGTGGAAGCGCGAACTCCAGGAGGAGGTGGAGCGCACCGTTCACCACATGCGCGACGACGCCAACAACCACGCCGACCCGTCGGACCGGGCGACCCAGGAGGAAGAGTTTGCCCTGGAGCTGCGGGCCCGGGACCGGGAGCGCAAGCTGATCCGCAAGATCGATCAGGCGCTGGAGAGCATCCGCACGGGCGACTACGGCTACTGCGAGCAGTGCGGGGTCGAGATCGGCCTGCGTCGGCTTGAGGCGCGCCCGACAGCGACCATGTGCATCGACTGCAAGTCGCTGGAGGAGATCCGCGAGCGCCAGCGCGTGGCCTAGATCACGCGCTGCGCCGCGGTTTCATCAGCCGGAGTCCTCGGCGATCTCGGCGAGGGCTTCGGCCTGGTGCTCCTGGATCAGTCCATCCAGGAGTTCATCCATCCCCCCTTCCATGATCTGCTCGATCTTGTAGAGCGTCAGCCCGATGCGGTGGTCCGTCACCCGGCCCTGCGGGAAATTGTAGGTCCGGATCCGCTCTGAGCGATCCCCCGACCCCACCGCCAGGCGGCGCTGTTCGCTGCGCTCCGACTGCTGCCGGGCCCGCTCCTGCTCGTTGAGGCGCGCCTGGAGCAGCGCCATCGCCTTGGCGCGGTTCTTGTTTTGCGAACGCTCGTCCTGGCACTCCACCACCAGCCCGGTGGGCAGGTGGGTGATGCGTACGGCCGAGTCGGTGGTGTTGACGTGCTGGCCGCCGGCGCCCGACGAGCGGAAGGTATCCACCCGCAGGTCGGCGGTGTTGATCTCGATGCCGCTGACCTCGTCAAGTTCGGGCAGGATGGCCACCGTGCACGCCGAGGTGTGGATCCGCCCCTGGGACTCGGTGGCTGGTACCCGCTGGACGCGGTGGGCGCCGGACTCGAACTTGAGGCGGGCGTAGACGCTTCGCCCGCTGACCCGGGCAATGACCTCGCGGTAGCCGCCATGCTCGCCCTCGCGGGCGGATAGGATCTCGGTCTTCCAGCCCTGGCGCTCGGCGTAGCGCAGGTACATGCGCAGCAGGTCGCCGGCGAACAGCGCGGCTTCGTCGCCGCCGGTACCGGCGCGCACCTCGAGGAAGACGTTGCGCTGGTCGTCGGGGTCGGTGGGCACCAGATGCCGTTGTAGCCGGCCCTCGAGTTCCTCGAGCCGATGGCGCGCCTCGTCGGCCTCCTCCTCGGCCATGGCGCGGATCTCGGCGTCGCTGTCGTCGAGCATCGCCTCCGCGTTGGCGACCGCATCGGCCGCCTCGCGGTAGGCGTTCAGGTCCTGGACGACGGGTTCCAGCCGGGCGTATTCGCGGGAAAGTTCGGCAAATTTCGACGGGTCGCCGACGACATCAGGATCCGCCAGCTGCGCGCCGATCTCCTCGTGCCGTTCCGCCATCCGCTCCAGCTTGTTGCGAATCGTCGCCTTCACTAGACCTCTCTACCAGCTGTTGGTCGATGGCCAGGGTCTCCAGTGCGTGCTGGATCCGCGTGCGGTCGCCGCTGGCGGCGGCGGCCCGCAGGCCAACGGTGGGGGCGTGGACCAGCCGCCGGGTGAGCGTGTGGGTCAACCACTCGATCACCTCAAAGGGGTCCTCGCCGCGGGAGAGCTGCCGCGCCGCCTGCGCTCGGGTTGCGCGGGCGTAGCTCTCGGCCCGGTTGCGGAACGAACGGATCGCCTCGCCGGCGTCGCGGGCGCGGCGCCACTCGAGATAGTGCCGGACCTGTTGCTCGACGATGGCCTCGGCCTGGGTCGCGGCGTCCTGGCGCGAGCGCATGTTCTCGGCCACTACCCCGCGCAGGTCGTCCACCGTGTAGAGGTAGACGTCGTCCATTTCGCCGGCCTCGGGCTCGATGTCCCGCGGTACCGCCAGGTCGAGCATGAACATTGGCTTGTGCCGGCGCGCGCGTACCGCCCGCTCGACCGTGCCCTTGCCGAGGATGGGTAATGAGCTGCCTGTCGAGGATACCACCACGTCGGCCTCGGGGAGACGGCGCGGCAGGTCGTTGAGGCTCATGGCCTCGCCGTCGTGGGCTTCGGCCAGTCGTTTGGCGCGCTCGACGTTGCGGTTGGCGACGAGCACCTGGCCAATCCCCTGCTGTGCCAGGTGGCGGGCGACCAGCTCGATGGTCTCGCCGGCGCCGACCAGCACCGCGGTGCGCTTGGGGAAGTCGTCGAAGATCTGCTTGGCCATGGTCACGGCGGCGAAGGCCACCGAGATCGGGTTGGAGCCGATGTCGGTGTCGGTGCGCACCTGCTTCGCTACCGAGAAGGCGTGCTGGAACAGGCGCTCGAGCACCGCGCCGAGGCAGCCGGCGCTGGCCGCTTTGTGGTAGGCGTCCTTGACCTGGCCGAGGATCTGCGGCTCGCCGAGGACGAGGGAGTCGAGCCCCGCCGAGACCCGCATCAGGTGGCGCATGGCCTCGGTGCTGCGGCGAACGTAAAGGTGGGGCCGGACCTTGCGCAGATCCACCCGCTGGTGGCGGGTCAGCCAGCCAATGACCACCTCGGGGTCCGTATGCGGCAGCCGGATGTAGATCTCGGTGCGATTGCAGGTGGAGAGGATTGCCACCTCGTCGGCACCGGTCTCGCTGCGGGCGCTCTGCAGGGCGTCCCCGAGGGCCTCGGCGTTGAACGCCAGGCTCTCACGGACTGCTACTGGCGCACTATCGTGATTGAGTCCAATTGCAAATAATGGCATGAGACTGGCGTCATTAGGCTTCGTTAGGGCACCATCAGGCGTCAACCCGGATTATTACGAAATGCGGACGCTTCGGTAAAGCGTCTCGCCCACGGAAAAAATGCCCGATCCGACCGAATTCTCCAGGGGCGGCCGCTGTCCGGCGTTTCGCCGCCTGCGGCCTGGTGTCGCGCTGGCCGTCTGCGCCCTGGTCGTCGGGTGTGCCGGCCCCCAGCCCGATACCGATCCCCCCGCTGAAGCGCCGACGGCTGCCCTGGCCCCTGAGGCCGAGCCGTGGGAGCCCTCGCCACGGGATGAGGCCATCCGCCATGTGCTAGCTGCAGAGATCGCGGTGCGCCGGGATCGGCTGGACCAGGCCCTGAGCCACTACGCCCGGGCCATGGCAGTCAGCCGCGACGAGCGCGTGGCCGAACGGGCGGTGCAGCTGAGCTTTGTCCTCGAAGAGGAGGGCGTGGCCCGCGAGGCCGCCGAGCGCTGGCGGGAGCTTGCCCCGGAGCGGGTCGAGGCCCATCAGCTGCTCGGCCTGCTGGCCCTGCGCAGGGGTGACGAGACTGCCGCGCGCGAAGAGCTGGAGAAGACCATCGAGCGCTGGCCGGGGACAGCGGGACAGGCCTTCCTGCAGCTCGGCATGCTCCTCGGGCATGGGGCCGACGCCGAAGCGGCTGCACGCGTGCTGGCCGAGCTGGCCGAGGTCCACGCCGACGTGCCAGAGGCGCACCGGGTTCTGGCCGCGGCGGCGGAGCGGGCCGGCGATGACGACAAGGCGGTGGCGGCGGCCGCGCGGGCCTTCGAGCTCGCGCCAGCGGATCGCGAGGCCGGGGCGACCCTGCTGCGGGTTGCCTTCCAGGCCGGGCACGCCGGCGCCCTGGAGACCGACGACGCGCTGGCGCACCTGGAGCGGGTGCGCGAGACGCAGCCGGCGCTGACGTCGCGCACGGCGCTGCTGGAGGGGCACCTGCTGCGCGAGGCCGGACGACCGGAGGCAGCGCTGGGCGCGTACCAGCGCGGGCTGGAGGCGGACGGCGACGATCAGGACCTCTTATACGGGCGCGGGTTGGTGCGTGCGGAGACCGGGGATGTGGACGGCGCCGTGGAGGATCTGCGTCGGGTCCTCGAGGCAGATCCGGGCGACGCCCACGCCCAGAACGCCCTGGGCTACACCCTGGTCGATGCCGAGCGCGATCTGGCCGAGGCCCGCGAGCTGATCGAGCGCGCGCTGGAGCAGGAGCCGGACAACGCCGCCTTCCTCGACAGCAAGGGCTGGCTGCTCTACCGAGAGGGAGATCCGGAGGCCGCGCTGGACTATCTGCGCCGCGCCTTCGAGAAGGAGCCCCACGGCGAGATCGGTGCCCACCTGGGCGAGGTGCTCTGGGAGCTCGGCGAGCGAGAGCAGGCGCGCCAGGTTTGGCGCCGGGCGCTGGACGCCGAACGCGGCCGACGGGTTCTGGAGCGGACGTTGGAGGATTACGAGGTGGATCTGGATGACGAGTAGATGGGGGGCGCGGCTGCTTGCCGGGCTGCTGGCGGTCGGAGTGCTTTCGGGCTGCGCGCTGCTCGTCCCCGAGGACGAGCGGCAGGCGCATTACGAGGCGTTCCTGGAGGAGCGCGCCGAGCTGCGCGACTGGTCGGTGAGGGGGCGCGCCGCCCTGCGTGCCGACGGCGAGGCGGTCAGCCTCTCCCTGCGCTGGCAGCAGCGGGGCGAGTCCTACACCATCAACCTCTCCGGGCCCTTCGGGGCCGGTGCCGTGCGCATCGAAGGCCAGCCGGGTCAGGTGACCCTGCGCGACGGCGCCGGGCAGAGTGCCACGGCGCAGAGCCCGGAGGATCTGCTGGCCGCGCAGACCGGCCACCGGCTGCCGGTGACTGCACTGCGCGACTGGATCGTTGGCCGTCCGGCCGCGGGCCTGGGGGTGGACGAGCTGAGTCTGGATCGCGCCGGTCGGCCGGACCGGCTGGAGCAGGCCGGCTGGGAGGTGGACTTCCAGGGCTGGACCGAAGTGGACGGTATGGACCTGCCCAGCCGCGTGGATCTACATAGTGGCTCGACGCAGATGCGGGTGGCGCTGTCGGGGTGGAGTCGCGGGGATGGCTGAGTGGAGCGTGTGGCCGGCGCCGGCCAAGATCAACCTCTTCCTTCACGTCCTCGGTCGGCGCGCCGACGGTTACCACGAGCTGCAGACGGCTTTCCAGCTGCTCGACTATGGCGACCGCATCTGGTTGCGCCCGCGCTCCGACGGGTACATCGTGCGTTGCAGCGATCTGCCCGGGGTCGCCCCGGAGGACGACCTGACCGTGCGCGCCGCTCACGCGCTGCAGGTGGCCACCGACTGCGGGTACGGCGCGGATATCCATGTGGACAAACGCCTGCCGGCCGGGGGCGGGGTTGGCGGCGGCTCCTCGGACGCCGCCACGGTGCTCGTAGCCCTCAACCACTTGTGGCGGGCCGGGCTGGGCGAGGAGGCGCTCGCGGGCCTCGGTCTGGCCCTCGGCGCCGATGTGCCGGTGTTCGTCCGTGGGCGCAGTGCCTGGGGGGAAGGCGTGGGCGAGCACCTGCGACCGATGCCCGCCGAGCCGGGGGGCAACCGCTGGTACCTGGTGGTCGATCCGGGGGCGAGCATCTCCACCGCCGAAGTCTTTGGCGCACCGGAATTGACACGCGATACGTCTCCGATCACAATAGCCGACCTTCGCGCCGGCGCCGTTCGCAACGACTGCGAGCCGGTGGTCCGGGGCCGCTGGGCGGCGGTGGCTGAAGCCCTCGAGTGGCTCGCCCGGCACGGCGACGCGCGAATGAGTGGCACCGGCAGCTGCTGTTTCGTCGGCTTCCAGGCCGAAGAGCCAGCGCAAGCTGCCCTAGAGCGCCTGCCCGGGAGGTGGTCCGGGTTCGTCGCTCGGGCCGTGGAACGGTCTCCGCTGCACACTGCGCTGGCGGCGGCGGCTCACCCCGGCTGACCTGTCAACAACTGGGGCGTAGCCAAGCGGTAAGGCACCGGTTTTTGGTACCGGGATTCGCAGGTTCGAATCCTGCCGCCCCAGCCATATCCGCTACACACCGAGTTGTAAGGTGGACGTCTAGCCGTGCAAGTAAACGGACCCATGATGGTCTTTGCGGGGAACTCCAACCCGCAACTGACGGAGGCCATTGCTGCCCATCTGAAGATCCGCCTCGGGCACGCGGTGGTCGGCCGTTTCAGCGACGACGAGATCATGGTGGAGGTCAACGAGCACGTCCGCGGCAAGGACGTCTTCGTCGTGCAGTCCACCTG
The DNA here is from genome assembly GCF_016653405.1 of Halorhodospira halophila. NCBI lineage: Bacteria > Pseudomonadati > Pseudomonadota > Gammaproteobacteria > Chromatiales > Ectothiorhodospiraceae > Halorhodospira > Halorhodospira halophila. The sequence continues at coordinate 171,247 of NZ_NHSN01000016.1, read as the reverse complement.
TCAGCCGGCCAACGACAACCTCATGGAGTTGCTGGCGATCGTTGACGCGCTGCGCCGTTCCTCGGCCGCGCGCGTCACCGCGGTGATCCCGTACTTCGGCTACGCCCGGCAGGACCGGCGCCCGCGCTCTCAGCGCGTGCCCATCTCGGCCAAGCTGGTCGCGGACATGATGCAGGCTGCCGGCTACGACCGGGTGGTGACCGTGGATCTGCACGCCGATCAGATTCAGGGGTTCTTCAACATCCCCGTGGACAATGTCTACGCCTCGCCGATCCTGCTCGGTGACATCTGGCGTCAGCTCTACCCGCGCAAGGTGGTGGTCTCGCCGGATGTTGGCGGCGTGGTCCGGGCGCGGGCGGTGGCCAAGCGGCTCGACGATGCCGAGCTGGCCATCATCGACAAGCGCCGTCCACGGCCCAACGAGTCCTCGATCATGAACATCATCGGCGATGTGCAGGACAAGACCTGCATCATCGTCGACGACATCGTGGATACCGCCGGCACCCTTTGCCAGGCTGCCGGCGCCCTCAAGGAGCGGGGCGCACGCAAGGTGGTCGCGTACATCACCCACCCGGTGCTCTCGGGCAGCGCAGTGGATAAGATCGCGGCCTCCGAGCTCGACGAGCTGGTGGTCAGCGACAGCATCCCGCTCGGCGAGCAAGCGGCCGCGTGCCCGAAGATTCGACAACTGAGTATCGCGGAGATCCTCGCCGAGACGATGCGTCGGGTCAGCAACGACGAGTCGGTGAGCGAGCTCTTCGTGGAGTGATTCCCAACCAGGAGTGGAACCAATCATGACGGTGGAAATGAGGCTCGACGCGCATCCGCGCACGGAGACCGGCCGCGGCGCCATGCGCCGTCTGCGTCGTGCCCGGCGCGTCCCGGGTGTCGTCTACGGTGCCGGCAGAGAGCCGCAACCGGTGGCGCTCGAGAACGATCAGCTCTACCGGCTGCTCGAGGAGGAGTCCTTCTTCTCCACGATCCTGCAGGTCCAGATGGGCTCTGAGACCGAGCAGGCCATCGTCAAGGATCTGCAGCGCCATCCGTTCAAACCGCTGGTTCAGCACATCGACCTGCAGCGCGTTCGCGATGACCAGCCGATCACCGTGCATGTGCCGCTGCACATCCACGGCGAGGAGCAGTCCCCGGGCGTGAAGAAGGGCGGCGTGCTCCACCACGACCTGCTCGATCTCGAGGTGGTCTGCCTGCCCAAGGATCTGCCGCCGCATATCGATATCGACGTTTCCAGCCTCAAGGTTGGCCAGGCGGTCCACATCAGTGAGCTGACGCTGCCCGAGGGGGTCCAGTCGGCGGCGCTGCAACAGGGCGAGGGGCACGATGCGCCTGTGGTCTCGGTTCAGGCAACTCGTAAGACGCGAGGCGCCAGCAGCGGCGACGAGGCCGAGTCCTCCGAGTCCGAGTAACGCCGAAGTGGCCGGCCGGGAAGGCAATTTCCGGCTCATCGCTGGCCTCGGCAACCCTGGCAGCAAGTACGCTGGAACCCGGCACAATGCCGGGTTCTGGCTTGTTGATGAGCTGGTCCGTCGCTACGGGGGCGAGCTGCGGGAAGAGTCCAAGTTCCGCGGCGATTGTGCCCGTGTGCTCATCGACGGCTACGACTGCCGGCTGGTCAAACCGATGACCTATATGAACCACAGCGGTCAGGCCGTCGGTGCGCTCGCGAACTTCTTCAAGATCCCGCCCGAGGCGATCCTGGTCGCCCACGACGAGATCGACCTGCCACCGGGCAGCGTCCGGCTCAAGCGGGGCGGCGGGCACGGCGGGCACAACGGTCTGCGCCACATCCAGTCGACCCTCGGTACCGCCGAATTCGCCCGGCTGCGCATCGGCGTCGGTCACCCGGGGCACAAGGACCAGGTGGTCCCGCACGTCCTCTCCCGTCCGGCCCCCGACGAGCTGCGCCTGCTCGAACGGGCCATCGACGACGCCGCCGACGAGATACCGCGTCTGCTGGCCGGGGAGTGGGACCGCGCCTGCCAGCAGCTCCACGCCTAGGGGAGACGGGCCGGCCCGCCGGCCTGCACGCGCCCTCCAAGTCACCCAACCGCTTTCAGGATCGCGCCATGGGATTTAACTGCGGCATCGTCGGGCTTCCCAACGTCGGCAAATCGACGCTGTTCAACGCCCTGACCCAGAACGACATCCCGGCAGAGAACTACCCATTCTGCACCATCGACCCGAATGTCGGCATCGTAGCCGTCCCCGATCCGCGGCTCTACCGGCTGGCGGAGCTGGTGCGCCCCGAGCGCACCATCCCCACCACCATGGAGTTCGTGGACATCGCCGGTCTGGTCTCCGGCGCCTCCCGCGGAGAGGGGCTGGGCAACCAGTTTCTCGCCCATATCCGCGAGACCGACGCCGTAGCCATGGTCCTGCGCTGCTTTGAGAGCGAGGACGTCCACCACGTCGAGGGGCGCGTCGACCCGCGGGCCGACGCCGAGACCATCCACACCGAGCTGGCGCTGGCCGATCTGGACACCGTCTCGCGGGCGCTGCAGCGCCAGGAGCGGGCCGCCAAGAGTGGTGACAAGGAGGCGGTGCGCCTGCGCGATCTACTCGAGCGGGCCCGCCAGGCCCTCGACGAGGGGCAGCCGCTGCGGACCCAGGCATTCAGCGAAGAGGAGCGCCGGCAGCTGCAAGGCTACCACCTGATCACCCTCAAGCCGCTGATGTACATCGCCAACGTGGCTGAGGACGGCTTTAGCGACAATCCGCTGCTGGCCGACGTCCAGGCCCTGGCCGAGAGCGAGGGTGCCCGGGTGGTGCCGGTCTGCGCCGCCATCGAGGCCGAGCTGGCCGTGCTCGATGACGCGGAGCGCGACGAGTTCCTGGCCGAGTACGGGCTCGAGGAGCCGGGGCTCAACCGCGTGATCCGGGCCGGTTACGACCTACTCGGTCTGCAGACCTTCTTTACCGCTGGCGAGAAGGAGGTCCGGGCATGGACCGTGCGCCGCGGCGCCACCGCCCCCGAGGCGGCCGGCCGCATCCACACCGACATGCAGCGCGGCTTCATACGGGCCGAGGTGGTCGCCTACGACGACTACATTGCTTACAACGGCGAGCAGGGTGCCAAGGATGCCGGGCGTTGGCGGCTGGAGGGGAAGGAGTACGTCCTCAACGAGGGAGACGTGGTGCATTTCCGTTTCAACGTCTGACACTGCCCGCCTCGGGGCGGCAAAGCGGGCGCGGCGCAGCTGCCGCCGCCGCGCCCGAAAGCCTTACTCCGGCCGTTCCGCGTTCCGGTCGGCCTTGCGCTGCTTGTCGGCGAGCTTGCCCAGGCGGCCCTCAAGTACCCGCTCAAGCCTCTTGGCCGCGCCGCGGGCGGCGTCGTAGGCATCATCGGCGGTGTTCTCCGCCAGCACTGGATCCAGCCCACGGGGGCGGGCCTCGATGCGGCAATGCTTGTTGACCCCGCCCTTGGGGCCGTTGATGTCCTGGAAGTGCACCTCGATGCGGGTCAACTGCTCCCCGAAGCGCCGGTCGACTGCGCCCAGTGCCTCACGGATGCTTTCTTCCAGCGCGTCTGAGACGTGCACGCCGGCGCCAGGATTGATCTGAATCTGCATGGATGCGGAATCTCCTCCAGGTCGTTCGTGGTGGATCGTCGTTGGCGCACAGCACGGACCTGCCGCGTCCGGGCGCCCCGGCACTTATTCTGACGGAACCGGCCCAGCGTACCAAGGGCCCCGGCACACGGCGGCCGCAGCCTTGACACGATCAGCGCGGGCTCGGAGAATACGCGGTGCCACGTGGCTATGTAGCTCAGCTGGTTAGAGCGTCGCACTCATAATGCGAAGGTCGGTGGTTCGACTCCACCCATAGCCACCATAAAATCAGATACTTACAGCACCAGCCCCGCTCCGAAAACGCCAACTGCTGCACTACTGCTGCACTCGGAGCGAGCTAGCTATCGCAGTGGCGGTGGTGGCATGATCCACCCATGGCCACCATCATCAAGCGCGGCAAACGCTGGCAAGCACAAATCCGGCGGCAGGGATACCCGCCGCTGGTCAAGTCTTTTCCGACGAAAGCCGACGCGCAACGCTGGGTCCGTGACCAGGAATCGGAAATGGACCGCGGCGAGTGGATCGACACCCGGGAGGCGGCGCGCACCACACTCGCCGAGGCACTGGATCGGTACCAGCGCGAGGTCATCCCGCGCAAGAAATCCCAAAGCCAGGAGCGTGGCAGGATCCGCCTGTGGCTGCGATCCGGCCTAGCGCCTTACGCCCTCATCAACCTGCGCGGCTCCGACGTGGCGCGCTGGCGTGATGATCGCCTGGAGGATGTCTCCTCGGGCACCGTGCGCCGCGATCTAGCCTTGCTCTCACACCTCTACACGGTAGCGCGCAGCGAGTGGCGCATGGAGGGGCTGCGTGATCCCACCGAGTCGATCTGGTGGCCCTCCCCGGGGCAAGCCCGGGATCGCAGGCTCCAGCCGGAGGAGGAGCGCCGGCTGCGTGAGCACGCCACCCCGCAATTCGACGCCCTACTGACCGTGGCGCTGGAGACGGGGATGCGCCGCGGCGAGATCGCCGCGATGCGCTGGGCGGACGTGAATCTGCGCGCCCGGGTAGTGCGCGTGCCGGATTCCAAAACCAACGAACCGCGCGAGGTGCCGCTGTCCAGGGCGGCGGTGGCGGCGCTGGAGTCAATCCCGCGTCGGATCGACGGTGCGGTCTGGCCGTGGTGCGCCGATGGCATCGGCTCGGCCTGGAAGCGTCTGCGCCGGGCGGCCGAGGTCGAGGGCTTTACCTTCCACGACCTGCGCCATGAGGCGACATCGCGGCTGGTCGAGTCGGGCCGGTTTTCGCTCACCGAGGTATCCGCGATCACCGGACACAAGTCGATGCAGACGTTGAGGCGCTACGCGAACCACCGGGCGAGCGACCTGGCGCGCAAGATGGATTAGGCGCACCGCGTCCGCCGCAGATGCTCCGATAGCCACCCCTCGAACTCCTGCCGATCCCAGGCCCAGCGTCTACCGATCCGCCCGGGCCGCGGGACATAGCCGCGTTTGACCGCGGATCGCAAGGCGTCTCGGGACATCCCCATCCGCTCGGCCACGTCGTCGATATAAAGAACCTGCCTCATGCCCCTTCTCCCTGTAGTGACACGCGCGTTGCATTGAGCCCGTGCTTGTTGCGCCAGACGCAGATGGCGATGTCCTCGCCGTCGCCGTCGTACTCGTAGGTGACCGCCTGGCTTCGGCCGTAGAGCCCGGGCCCGTCCTCGTGGATGAAGCGCAGGGCCGATTCCCAGGCGCAGCGCCATTCCGCCTGTTCCCATAAACCGTGCAGCTTGATGTTCTCGTCCATGCTCACACCGCCACCGGCGCCGGGATTGGCTCGGCCGGGGTGTAGTTGTGGAGTTCTACCGCCGCGCGCCCCTCGGCGTAGTCGATCACCGAGGCGGCCGGTTCCAGGTCCACGCGCGGGGCCGGTGCGGCGAGGGCAGTCAGTTGCCGCCGGGCTTGGGCGAGGTGGTTGTGGTACAGATGCACGTCGCCGAGCGTCCAGGTGAATACGCCCGCCGGATACCCGGTCACCTTGGCCATCATCGACAGCAGCAGTGAGTAGGCCCCGAGGTTAAAAGCGCCGCCGAGGAAGTAGTCACAACTGCGCTGGTAGAGCTGCAAGTGCAGCCGGCCGCCGAGCACGCGGAAGTGCATCAGCACATGGCACGGCGGCAGGGCCATCAAGTGAATCGCCTCCGGGCGCCAGGACGAGAGGATAATCCGGCGGGAGTGGGGTTCCGTGCGGATCATGTTCTCGATGTACTGGATCTGATCGAAGCCCTGGGCGTGCCGCCACTGCTCGCCGTAGATCGGCCCGAGCATTCCGGCCTTTGCCCAGGGCGACCACAGCTTGCGCACGTCCTCGGGGAGATCGTGAAGGTCGGTCTGCCCGCGCAGCATCCAGAACAGTTCCTCGCGCAGCCCGCGCCACCACACACTCTTTGTGGTCAGCAGCGGGAAGCCTTCGGCTAGGTCGAATCGAAGCTGCTCCCCGAAGATCGAGCGTGTCCCGACGCCGGTGCGGTCCGAGGAGTCTTCGCCCTGGTGGAGCACCCGGTGCAGCAGCCCCAGGTAGGTGATGTCGTGCGCGCTCACGACCTTGGTGCTCTCGGTGTCGGTCATCGGTTCGGCTCCTGCTCTGGACGAGCAATCATCAGGGCGCGGCATTGCCCACTCTCGCGCGGAATGTGGAAGCGGTAGGAGCAACCATCGCAGCGGCGAAGGATGTGCTCCTCGTTCATGAATGCGCGGCCGGCATACGCGCCGCATCGTGTGGTGACACTCCAGGCCGGCAGCCGCTTGCGCGGCGCCAAATCGGAGTGGCAGCCGTTCCGATCCGGGTCAACCGTTGTCCGCCGGCTCATGCCGCCCCCGACGACCCAAACCCACCTTCGCCGCGCTCGCTCGGCGCGAACTCGGTGACCTCGACCAGATCGACCCGGAACACCGGGGCAAAGACCAGTTGGCCGATCCGCTCCATAGGTTCGATGGTGTATTCCCGATCCGGGCACCCGGTGTGGTAGACCGATGCGAAGACCTGGCCTTGGTAGTCGCTGTCGATCAGGCCGACGGAATTGCTCAACGTCAGGCCGTGCTTGTGCGCAAGGCCGCTGCGCGGCATCAGAAGCGCACAGGCCCAGGCGTCGTCGATGTTGAGCGCAACGCCCAGCGGCACCAACTCCTTGGCGCCCGGGCGAAGGGTCAGCGGCTCGTCAATGCAGGCGCGCACGTCGATTCCGGCCGCCTGCGCGCTGGCCCGGCGCATCTTGTAGCGTTCTTCGCGCAGGCGCGGGTCCAAGATGATGTGCTGCACCAGGCAGCTTCCGTAGGGGTCGAGCATCAAAACAGCCTCCAGTCCACCCGCATGAACGGGATGTCGTCATCGAAGTCGGTGGGAGCGCCGCCGCCGTTCGCCGGCTGCTGGGGCGGTTGCTGTTGCCGCTGGGCATACCCACCGCCGCCACCTTGGCTGCCTTGGCCCTGGGTGTTGAGCATCTGCATCTGATCGACCACGATCTCCGTGGTGTAGCGGTCCTGGCCGTTCTGGTCCTGCCACTTGCGCGTCTGGATTTTCCCCTCGACGTAGATCCGATCCCCTTTGTTCAGGTGCTTTCCGACGACTTCCGCGAGACCGCGCCAGAACACCAGCCGGTGCCATTCCGTGCGTTGCTGCTCTTCGCCGGTCTGTTTGTCCTTCCAGGATTCGCTGGTTGCCAGCGATGCCTGGGCGACCGGGGTGCCGCTGCCGGTGTGGCGCACCTCCGGGGCTTGCCCCAATCGGCCGATCAGGATCGCCTTGTTAACGCCGCGTTCTGCCATTGCTCGTCCCTCGATTAGTAGGTCGTCCCCGGCAGGGCGCCGGGTTCGGTTACGCGGATACAGTGCAGATACCAGTTGGCTGCGAACTCGGTCGCGGCTGCGCGCTGGTAGTCCGGGCTCAGGTTCCGTGGCATTTCGTAGGCTTCGTAGACGATCATCGTCATCAGCCCCCACACCGACGGATCGACCGCTCGGGGCAGTTGGCCGATGACGCTGGTGATCGTCTGCCCGACCTGTCGCTCCTTCATCACTTGGAAGGCGAACTCGTGGACCGCTTCGCAGTCCTCGCTGGCTTGGGTGGCAGTCACCGCAAACGCCAGTGCCATACCGATGAGCAGCTTCTTCACGTCAACGATTCCTCGACTTGGTTGATGGGAAGCGCTTGGACGCTTTGTAGGGTCGTGACGCCGGCGCGCTCCATGACCCGGCGGCACTCGGCCTCGATGGCCGCACGCTTCACGCGCGGCGATACCTCGATGTAGAAGGTGGCGAGCACGGAGTAGCGGACCTTCCCGTTCTGGGCCGTTGCCGGGGGCGGTTGTGGTCCTGGGGTGGAGGCGGCAGGCTGCGGTGACTCACCCCCCTGGGCGGCCTCAAGGGCGCGGCCTTCCTCGCAGCCGGCGCGCTCCAATTCAGCGGCCCGTTCGCGCCGGGCCTGCGCACCCTGCTCGCGTGCTCGGGCCTCGGCCTGCTCGCGCTCCCACTGCTCGCGTTGCCGTCGGGCGGCTTGCTCCTGGCGCTCCAGTTCGCGGTCTAGGGTGGCGCGCAGCGCCGACTCGTACTCGTCGTCGGGGGCGACCAGGACGTGCTCGACGTGCTCCCGGGTCAGCGGGGCGTGCAGGCCCTCGCGGTAGCTGCGGGCCTCCAGTTCCAGGAGCCGGGTGGTGACCATCTGCTCGCGGTCGCGGTCATTGCGGACCCGCTCCTGCAGCTTCTCCCGTGCCGCCTTGGTCAGCGCGCCTTTTGGGGTGACGCTGCTCAGGAGGACCAGATCCTCGTAGTCGGCGGTGCGGTAGTCGGGGCTCACGCCCTCGGACTGCCAGAGTTCATCGCGCAGACTCGCCAGTAGGGCGCGGGCCCGCTCGCGGGTCTGGTCCTCGTACCGGCGCACCTGCTCCAGTAGATCCTGGCGGGCTTCCTCGCAGCGTTGTTCGAGGGCCTTCATCTGACGCTCGAACTCGGTGATCGGCTGCCGCGCCTCGTCGGCCGCCTTCTTCCGGCGCTCAGCCAGGGTCTTCTTGAGCGCGTTGATCTCCGTGGCCTGGGCCTTGGCGGCCTTCACACCGTCGGGGGATACCACCTGGCGGTACTGCTCCAGGCGTTCGGCCAGGGCGGCCTCAAGCTGCTCGTAGTTGACCTGGATGAGCCCGGGCTGGGCTTGAATCTCGATCATCTGTTGCATGGCGGCGGCCTCCTCAGACCGTGACGCAGCGGTTTTGAAGTTCCAGTTCCAGGGTGTGCTCGGTGTCGCGGTCCCATCCGTCTGCCTGGCGCTGCATCCAGCGCAGGTAATCGGTCGGTACCTCCTCCCACCGGCGGCCGCGGTACCTGCCGAACATCATTCGCTCCAGGGCCACCGGCTGATCGGCGTAGTCGATCAAGGCGCGGATGCTCGGGCAGCCGTGATCGCGGGCCAGCAGGTTGCCCAGCAGCGCGGCTGTGACGTAGCAATCGGCCAGGGCCCGGTGCGCCGGCATCCCCTTCGCGCCCGGGGCAATGAGGCCGAGGTGGTAGCGAAGAAACTGGTTCGAGTAGCTTTCCAGGCCCGGCAGCAGATGCTTTGCAAGGCGCTGGGTGCAGAGCCAGGTGGCGTTGTTGATGCCGTGGCACTCGAAAAATGCCCGCTCGAACTCGGCGTTGTGTGCGACCAGCGGACCCGGGTGCTGCGCGGCTCGCGCTAGCCAGTCCATCGGGGACGGGGCATCGGCCACGTCCTCGTCGGTCAGGTGGTGGATGGCGCTGGCCGAGGCGGGGATCGGTTGCCCCGGGTTGGTGATCTGTTGGCAGTAGGCGATCACCTCGCTCTCTCCGGTCGCGGTATCGACCGCGACATCGACCGAGGCGAACTCGCAGATCCCGTCGCGCTCCGGATCCAACCCGGTTGTCTCCAGGTCCACGACGCGGAAGACGTGCTGCATCACGCGCTGCCTCCCTCAAAAATGCCCACGACGCTTTCGTCGTCCTCGCTCTGCGAGGCGGCCGTTTCCTCGGGGGCGCGGGTTCCGTCATCGGCCAGGCGAATCTGGTAGGACTCCACCAGGGCGTCGAAGGCGGTCAGGTCGGCGGTGAGCGCCTGGATGTAGTCCGGGTCGGCGTGCTCGCGGTGGAGCTTCGGGTTCAGGCCGGGGTGGTAGGGGAAGACCGCCCACCAGTCGCGCTCGCAGATCCACATGCACCCCTGCACCTGGTCGCGGACCTCGGAGAAGTCGTCGTCTAGCCACATGGCCATGATCTTGGTCGGGTCGAGGAATGCCTTGAACTCGGCGCCCCCGTCCGAGCCGATCAGCCCGTCGGGGCTGCATCCGAAGCGGCCGCAATCGGTGGTGACGAAGCCGACCTGCTCGATGTCGGCGCCGAGGATCAGCGACAGGGTTTCCCGCGCCTCCTCCTCGTGCCGGTGACCACGTTCGGCCTGCCAGGGCTGGTACTCGTCCACGTCCAGCGGCCAGCCGGTGATCCGCTCGATAGCCAGGCGCATCGCGTACTTGCGTGCATCCTGTTTCCAGTCGCCCTTGTTCGCCCCCGTCTTCATGCGTTCCCGCAGCATGGCGAAGCGGCTTGCGGTAATGACCCCCGCGCGGGCGCGGTGCCACTCGGGGGTGCCCTGTTCCACGTCGTGGACGATCATTCGGATGCCTCCTGGCTGTGATGCTTCGCGGTCAGTTCCAGTCGCTTGAGTACGGTGGGCACAGTCGAGGCCGGGATGTCGGTCAGGCGCTCGACCTTCATGCTTTTGAGCACGCGGCCCTGGGTGCCCTCGGGGCAGCGGCGCAGCGCCCCTTCGATGGCGGCAAGCTGCTCGGCGTTGACGGTCTGGCTGCCCTGGGCAGCAGGGCGGGGTGGGTTGGCGGCGGCGTTGCCGTCGTCGTCGTCCTCGCCGATGGCGACGTTGAAGATCAGCTTGAGCAGGTAGCGCATCCCGTAGCTCATCGCCGAGCCGCTGGCGTGGGTGCGGGTCATCACGGCGTTGCCCTTGGCGCCGATCCCATCGGAGGGCATGTCCACCCGGTAGGTGCGGGTGTGGCCGGTCTCATGCGAGACGTAGCAGAGCACGCGCACCCAGCCGTCCTGCACCGCCTCGGTATCGAACGACAGCGAGAAGCCCTCCTGGGTGTAGATCGGGCGCAGGGCGGCATCCATCCGCGCGTAGGTGGCGTACCGGCTACGGGTCTGCGGGTTATTGGCGTCAGCCGAGACCCGCCCCATCTGGCGTTGGCAGCGGGACATCGCGCGGTTGAACTCGGCCTCGGCGTTGCGCGCCTCGATCCGCTCGTACATCGACCAGAGGCGTTCCATCTTCTCCACGTCGGTTGACGGGTCGGATGCCGCGCGGATGATTTTCTGAACCAGGCTCCCGTTGTCGGGTGCCTCAGAGCGTGCCGGCACAGACTCCCGGTTGTGCTCAATGGCAGTGCTCTCGCTCACGCTTCCTCCTCAGCGGGGTCGCCCCGCTCTACAGTCGGGCCAATCGGCCCTTCCCAAATGTCGATTCCCCGGCGCTCCAGGGCGTCGGTGACCATGCCGTTGATCGCCCGCTCGCCGGGTGTGGCGCAAAACGTGCGCTCGGTGATCCACGTTGCGAGGGCGTCGGCCAGTGCATCGCGCTCGTGCTCATCCAGGCTCGCCAGGGCCACCTGCAAGGACTCGCGGGTGCGCTGGCGCGCTTCCCGGATCACCGCGGCGCGGACGGATGGCGTCATCGTCTGTGCAGGGGTGTCTTTCACAGCCCTAGCTCCTCTACGTCCTCGGCGGCGACGTAGCCCGCCTCGTACTGCTCCCGCGCCTCGGGCTCGGCCGGTGGGTCGCTCTCCTCGCCGCGCTGGCGAGCGCGGACGCCCTCCGTGAACGGGGCGCTCATTGCCCTTCCTCCAGCCCTGCCGCGCGCGCTTCTAGGCGGTGCGCGATGCTGAGAAGCGCACCTTGTGCGTTGGGCGCTGTCGCCACCGTGGCGAGGTCCGATTTCAGCCCACCGATCACCGAAGCCAGCACCTGCGTCCACTCGTCCAACTCGGCGCGGGCCAGGGCCATGCGTGCCGCGAAGATCCGGTCGATAACCTCGTCGGCCGTTTTCTCGTCCATGTCACCCTCCCAGGGCGGTTTCCAGGCCCATCAGAAGAATCAGCGCCGTGACAGCGAGCACGGCCCCCATGGCGTCTTTCATTGCTCGCGGTCCTCGTCCTCGACCCGCTCGCGGGCCCAGCGGTCCATCAGGTCGTAGTAGGCGGTACGCGCCGGCTCATGCCCGGCCAGGGCGGACTTGCGCAGGGCACGGAACAGCCGGTGCTCCAGGTCGTGCTGGAAGGCGTACTCGATCAGTTCCAGGTCATGCCGCCCGTTCTCGGCGTCCTGGATGTGCTCGGCGGCCCGGCGGTCGATGGCGTCCTCACGGGCGCAGATCAGTCCCTCGCGGTGCGCATGGACCCGCTCGGCAAGGTCAATCGGGTCGGTGTGTCCGGGGAGGCGGTACATGACGGACGCTCCTGGGCTACATTCTGTACCTCAAAGAGTAGACAGGTGCGGTACCACTTGCAAGTACTATTTGTCACACAGGCAGGCAAAAAAAGCCCGGCGGTGCGCGCCGGGCATCAGGGCTGAATGAACAAAAGTATATGTGTCAGGGTGTCGCAGTCACGAGGCTCGGTGGTCTTGCGGAGGGGGGGGGCGGGGGAGCTAAAGCTTTTGGATTCGCTGCGTGATAACGCCGATGATCTCGGCTTGCTCGGCCGGGGTTGGCTGGGCAGGCCAGTTCGGGTTGGTGGGCGCGAGGAAGGCTTGCCCCCCTTCTTTGAGGTAGCGACGAATCATCGGTTCTCCGTCAATCAGGGCAAGTACAAACCGCATGTGCTCGGGTTCGAGGTCGACATCGATGTAAATTCGGTCTCCTTCGGCAAAGTGATCGGCCACCGAGATTAGGTGAGGCACGCTGAAGGCAATGTAAGTCCGGTGTGGCTCCGGCGATGGCAACCAGTCCACAACGCTGTCGTTATCAGGCTTCATTCCTTTACCTAGTTGACGGGCAACCTCCCACTGGTAGAGGGGGGTGATGCCCGGGTCTAGTTCCGCTCCATGTTGGTCGCCGATAAGCAGCCAAGTCGGGGAGCACTCCAGGGTTGTGGAGAGGGTGAGCAGTTGGTCGGTGTTGATCCGGGTGCGTCCGCGGAGTGCGTGGCCGACCGCCGAGCGGGTAACCCCTAGCGCAGCCGCGAGGTCGTCCGTCGTTAGGTTCAGCTCACGCATCCGTTCGCGTGCTCGCTCCCTCCAAGAGTTTTCAGACACAGCTCTTACCTTTTCGTTAGTTCATCGCGCGCGGATTTTTTCACTTCCCTCCCCCCTTCTTTTGGGCGGATTGCCCGTGCAAGGGGTGTGTGTACTCAATGTACCCTTGCGCCTCAAGTTTAGACAAGCCGCTCGATCTTTCCACTGGTCTGCGCCCGCTTGGCGCTTGTGACATTTGCTCCCCTTTCTTGCCTTGGTGCGCTACTGCGAGTACCTTTAGGGTATGGATCTACGAGCGTGGGTGTACGGGCAGGACGAGCCAGTGAGAACGACGCTCGCACGCCTGGCGCGCGAAATCGGCGTCAGCGTTAGCGCCGTCAAGCACTGGATGTACGGGATACGGCGTGTCTCCGCCGAGCGGTGCCGGGTGATCGAGCGCCTGACCAGCGGGGCAGTGACCGCCGAGGAGCTCAGGCCGGATGTTTTCACATCACCACACCGGAGCGAGGCAGCAAAGGAGGGAGGGGTGGCCCAGCGGTGAATGGGCAATGAGTAGGGCAAAAAAAGAACCCCGGCGGCTGTGACGGGCCATGAGCCGGGGTTCTGGATCAACCCTTAAGTTGAGGATTTGAGCATGACACTCACGGACAGCATCGGCAAGCACCTAGTGCAGACAGCGAAGTCGAACCCGGTAAAAGCGGCCGTCAGCAGCGGGGGGCAACGCTGATGGCCAAGAACAAGAACAGCAACCAATCCCTGCCCTGGTTCCGCCTCTACACCGAGATCGTGGACGACGAGAAGCTGCGCTTACTCGCGTTCGAGGATCGCTGGCACTACGTCGCGTTACTGGCTTGCAAGGGCAAGGGAATCCTCGACCAGAACACCGACGTGGAACTCCTGGAGCGCAAGCTGGCCGTCAAGCTCGGGCTCCAGGTCCGAGAGTTGGGCGAGTTGAACCGCCGGCTGCGTGAGGTCGGGCTGATTGACCAGAACTGGCAGCCCCTTGGCTGGCACAAGCGCCAGTACAAGAGCGACAACAGCACCGCCCGGGTCCAGGCGCACCGGGCGAACAAGCGGGCGAAGGCTTCGAGTGAAACGGGTGAAACGTTACAGAAACGTTCCCGAAACGGGCCAGATACAGAGGCAGATACAGACTCAGACACAGAAAAGAACTCCCCCGGCAATAGGAAGGGGGATATAGAGGTAGTAGATAGGGGAGAGGATGCGCGCGGGGGCTTCGCCTCGGAGGAGGACGTGCCATGGTGAGCAGCCTCCGTCCCTTCCAGGCCCAGGCCATCGACCGCTTGCGCCGGGCCATCAGTGCCGGCTCTCGCGCGCTGATCCTGAGTAGCCCCACAGGTTCCGGCAAGACGATGATCTCATCGGCCATTGCCGCGGGGGCTGTTGCCAAGGGCCGCCGTGTGGCGTTCTTCGCTCCGCGCCGCGAGCTGATCCGACAGGCCAGCGCCACGTTCGGCCGGGCTCAGGTGCCTCACGGCATCGTCATGGCCGGTCAGAGGCGGTGCCCGCAAGAGCCGGCGCAGATTTGCTCCTGGGACACGCTGCGCTCCTGGCTCGACAAGGGGCGCATCGGCCGGGCCCCAGGCGCCGATCTGGTGATCGTCGATGAGGCGCACCTGTCCGTCGCTCCGACCTACCTGCGGATTCTCCGCGAGCACTACTCGAACGCCATCATCCTCGGGTTGACCGCCACCCCGGCGCGCGGTGACGGCCGGGGGTTGGGGATGCTCTACGAGCAGATCATCCAAGCGGCCACGGTGCAGGAACTCACCGAAGACGGTTACCTGGTGCCGGCGCGCTACTTCGAGCCGACCCCGGCTGATCTGTCCGGGCTCAAGCAGGCCCGCGGCGATTTCGAGTCAGCCGGCATCGAGCAGCGGTGGAACACGCCCAAGATGGTCGGTGACGTGGTGGAGCAGTGGGGACGGATCGCCCCGGATCGGCAGACGGTCGTCTTCGCCAACTCGGTGGCCCATGCCCTGAGCCTGCGTGACCGCTTCCGTGATGTCGGCGTCCGGGCCGACTACATCCACGGCGGGATGCAGCGCGCCGAGCGCGATGCGGTCACAGAGCGGGTCTACAGCGGCGCCAGCCAGGTGGTCGTCAACGTGGACGTGCTCACCTTCGGCTTCGACGCCCCTGCGCTCTCCTGCGTCGTCCTCGCCCGTCCGACCAAAAGCCTCGTGCGCTACCACCAGACCGTAGGCCGGGTGCTGCGCCCCGCGCCGGGCAAGGAGGACGCCATCGTGATCGACCACGGCGGCGTGCGCCGAACCCTGGGGCGGGTATCGGACCCTGTGGAGTGGACGCTCTCGGGCGCCGAGCGGGTCCAGGATCGGGTCGTGAGCCGGCGCAAGAAGGAGAGTGAGCCGATCACCTGCGGCGAGTGCTCGCTGGTCTACGAGCACCGCCGAGACTGTCCTGCGTGCGGGTGGGAGCCGCCGCGCAAGCGCCGCGAGGTCGCGTTCGTCGAGGGTGATCTGCTCGAGACCGACGAGCAGGGGCGCACAAAGCAGCAAGCCCAGGGGGATCGCCTGGTCGAGCAAGCCCGCTTCTACGCCGAACTGCGTGGGGTGGCGCAACAACGCGGCTACAAGGACGGCTGGGCGGCCAACAAGTTCAAGGAAAAGTTCGGCACCTGGCCGAACCACCCGAGCCTGCGCAACGTCGCCCCGCGTGAGCCGGGCCCGGCGATGCTCTCCTGGGTCAAGAGCCGGCAGATCGCATTCGCCAAAGGCAAGGCCAAGGCCAAGCAGGCGGGGGTGACGGTATGAGCGACCTTCGCCAGCGTTGCCGCGGGCAGTGGGAGCGAATCATCAGCGAGATCCTGGGCCCGCAGTGGATCGAGAGCCGCAAGCACCAACGCTGCCCCTGCCGCCCGGACGATAAGCCGAAGTACCGCTTCTCCGATCATCACGGCTCGGGCAGCTTCTTCTGCCACTGCTCGAACGGGGATCGAGACGGGGTGCAGTTGGTGATGTGTCGCCTGGGGCTCGACTTCAAGGCCGCGGCGGAGCGTATCGAACAGGTGATCGGCGCCGGGCCGATCCCGGCCCGGCGCAAGCCAACCCGCGCCGAGCGGTTGCAGCGGGAGGTGGAGCACAGCGGGCGCAGTCGGTACCTGGAGAGCCGGGGGCTGGAAATGGCCCCTGGGCTGCGGTGGCACCGCTCCCTGGCTTACTACGACGAGCATCAGCGAGTGATCGGCCACTACCCGGCGATGTGCGCGCCCGTGCTACGCGACGGAGCCTTCGAGACCTACCACGTCACCTACTTGCAAGGCGGGCAGAAGCTCTCGGGCATGGAGCCGCGGAAGATCCTGCCGAGCAAGTCCGGCTCGCTCGCCGGGGCGTCGATCCCGCTCTACCCACCTGGGCCGGTGCTCGGTGTTGCCGAGGGGATCGAGTCGGCCATTGCCGCGAAGATGCTCCACGGCGTCCCGGTGTGGGCGCTCATCAACACCGCCCTGATGAAGTCCTGGACCCCGCCGGCCGGCACGCGGTCGGTGCGGATCTACGCCGACCACGACCACAACTACGCCGGTCACGCCGCGGCTTATGGCCTGGCGCACCGTCTGGTTCTCACGGGCTTCGATGTCGAGGTCCATTTCCCGCCCGTGCCGGGCACTGATTGGAACGACGTGCTGCATGCGCGTCGGGAGGTTGAGGCGGAGTGATCCAGCTTGGCTACAAGCTGATGCGGCGGATGGGGGACGGCTACGCGCCGCTCTACTTCTGCCGCAGCCATCGCTATCAGCTCGGCGATTGGCAGGAGGCGGTGGACGGCGGGCGCAAGCGCGGCTACGCGCACCGGCCGTTCTTCCATATCTGCCAGGCCCCGGATGCGCCCCATATCCGGCTGCGCGCCCCGCGGGTCTGGCTGCTCTGCGAGTTCCAGCCCCACCAGGTCTTCCCGAGGCCGTCGAGCCAGGGCGGTGACTGGTTCCTGGCCAAGTGGATGCGCTTGCTGCGGGAGGTGGCGTCGTGATCGAGGACATCCGGCAACACAACCGCAAGGCTCTCTCGGCACTGATCGAGGATCCGGTTCTGGCCGAACTCCAAGCGGCATTCGATGGGCGGATGACCTACGCCGAGCAGGACGGGCACGAGGTCGGCACCCGGGTCGAGGTGCGAGAGGTCGGGGGTACCGCCGGCGGGGCGGCCCGGGTGGCGACGTACCGGGAGCAGGTCATCGGGCCGTGCGCGGCCCCGTTGCGCGAGCAGGCGGCGCAGATTCTCCACGCACCAACACGGGAGCAGCGTCGGAAGGCACTGGAGCGGTTCCGTTCGATCTACGGCGAGCCGGCCGCCGCGGCGTTGGAGCGCTCGGTACGCGAGGGCTGGCAGGGGAGGAAGGGGCGATGACGAATACCGCCGCTGACTACCTGGCCCGGGCTGGTGAGGTGATGAATCAGCGCGGCAAGAGCCGGGACCAGGAGAACGGGGAGCGGTCGATGGCCGCCGCCGTCGATGCGTTCTGGACGATCTACGGGGCGCGGATCCTTGCCCGGGGGTACATGGCCGAGACCGAGGGCTGGGAGTTCATGTCGGTGCTCAAGAAGGTCCGCGGCGCCCAGGGCGAGTACCGCGAAGACGATTATCTCGATGACGTGGGCTACGTCGCCCTGGCGGCGGAGTCTGCCGCACGCGGTGCGCGGTGATCGCGCCAACCGCGGTGCGCCTGACCCCGGCCGAGGTGGCGTTCGCCTCGACGCTGGCCGCGCAACGCCTGGCGACCAAGGCCGGCCCGGTCGGATTCCAGGCGGCCAAGGTCAGTCCCTATGGGATGCATCTTGCCGGCGTGCTCTCCGAACTGGCCGCGGCCCGGGTCTACGGGGCCCGCGTCGATCAGACCGTCCGCCCGCAGGGCGATGGGCACGCCGCCGACCTGACCGCCCGCGACGGGCGGCAGTTGGAGGTCAAGGCGACGACCTACACCGGGGCCGACCCGATGCTCAAGCTCAACGCCGAGCATCTGCGCCCTGGAGTTCACTACGTCCTGGTCCAGATCGCCTGGCCGGATGTCTGCACCGTCTACCCGCCGATCAGTAGCGAGCGTGTCCGCGAGATCGGCGAACAACGGGATTTTGGGTACGGCGCTCGCTGGGTGGTGAGCGCCGGAAAGATCCTCGCGCGAGCGAACAAGGAGGTCGCATGAGTACAGCAGCTATGTGGGTGGCAATGATTCCGGCCGTGGTCGTGGCATTCGTGGTCACGGTGCGCGGGGTGATGGATGCGCTGGTATGGCTGATGGGCACGGGGGATGACTGACATGCAGCCGATCATCTGCCTGGACTTCGATGGCGTCATCCATAGCTATGAAAGCGGCTGGCAGGGGGGTCGCGTGATCCCGGATGGTCCGGTGCCCGGGGCGTTTGAGTTCATCCTCGAGGCGCTCGGTGAGGGGTACCAGGTGGCGATCCACTCCTCGCGTAGCCACCGGCTCGGAGGCCGGCGCGCGATGAAGCGCTGGATGCGCCGGCACGCCGCCGGGGCATTCCTGACCACGAATCGCAAACCCTGGATCGACGCCGGGTACCAGCTCGGCGCCGAGTCGCTGAACGAGGAGGCGCACAGGGCTGGGCGCTGGCTGGTCCGCCAAGTGCGCTGGCCGCTGTGCAAGCCGCCGGCGCTGGTGACCATCGACGACCGCGGGTATCGCTTCATGGGCGTGTTCCCGAACCCCGAATGGGCTGCCTCGATGCGCCCCTGGAACAAGGTGTGAGCCCTATGCCGATGTCGCACGGCGAGCGACACCCTCGGGCGCGGGCAACGGATGAGACCGTCGAGCGGGCCCGGTATCTACATGACCAGGGCCTTAGCACGGTCGAGATCGCCCGGCGCCTTGGGTACCACTACTTCACGGTGTGCGACTGGATCCGGTACCGCACCCGAACCCGGCTGACGGGGGATGTTCGATGACGCAGATCGCAGTCCGCGACGAAAGCGACCGCCGGCGGCTCATGGCTCTGATCCAGAGCCGCAAGCCGCCCTTCACGGCCAGCCTGAGCAAAGGGGCGCCACGCTCACTGAAGCAAAACCGGCTGCAACGGCTGTGGATGAACGAGGCCGAGGAGCAGGGGGATCAAAGCGCCGAGGAGTACCGGGCGTTCTGCAAGCTGCACTTCGGCGTGCCGATTCTCAGGGCCGCTCACGAGGACTTCCGCGAGCAGTACGACCGGGTGGTGCGCCCGCTTGAGTACGAAATGAAGCTGCTGCTGATGCAGGTGCCCATCGACTTTCCGGTGACCCGCTTGATGACGGTGCCTGAGAAGCGTCAGTACCTCGATGACGTTTACCAGCACTTCACGGGGTTGGGCATGGGGCTGACCGAGCCGGATTGGGCGGGGAGGGAACTTGCGTGATGCTCCAGAAAACGCCGCCGGTGCGCTCGAAGAAGCTCCGCGACTCCGCCCGAGGTCAGCAATGCCAGCTTCGCCTGCCCGGCGTGTGCTCTTGGGATCCCGAGACCGTGGTGCTTGCCCACCCGCCCCTGGGCAACGGGGGCATGGCGACTAAAGGCTCGGACCTCGAAGGCGCGTTCTGCTGCTCGGCCTGCCATGACGTGCTCGACGGCCGGGTGCCGTGCCCGGATCACCTGGGCCCGGGTGCGATCTTCGGCGCCTGGATCCTGGCCGCGGCCCGGACCCGGGCGATCTGGCTGCAAATGGGGCTGCTGCGCGTCGAGGGATTCGCCCTGCCGCGCGTCGATGAGGAGGGATTCTGATGAGTCGGCGTCATGTACCTCGAGACGCGCTGGATTCCGTCGAGCAGGCCGTTCATGCCATGCAGATCCGCGAGCGCCAGTGCGAAATCTGCCTCTACGCCCGAGACCTCGGCAGCGCATGGGGCGAGCTGGTGACCGAGTGCAAGAAGGGGCTCAGGCGTCCGGCCCGGGGGCGGCGTTGCCGCGGGTTCCGGGCCGCGGAGGGTGACGGATGATCGACTTCGAGTTGCCGGAGCCGACGATCCTGCTCAACCGCTGGCAGCGGATGCACTGGCGCGACCGGCGCCGGCACACCGAAGCCGTGGCCTGGATGGTGCGCGCAGCCGTGACGCCGCCGGCGCAGCCTGTCGCACGCTGCCAGGTTCACATCCAGCGCTACAGCGAGCGGCTGCCGGATTGGGACGGGCTCTACGGCGGGCTCAAGCCGCTGCTCGACTGCCTCGTTCGCCCCACAAAGCGCAACCCGCACGGCCTGGGGATCATCGAAGACGACGACCCGCAGTGCATCGTGAGACTCACCGCCGAGCCGACGTTCGCACCGAGGAAGAAGGGGTGGACCCGCGTTCAGATTGTGCCCGTAGAGGGGGAGGGAGAGGCGTGATACGGACCTACAGCGCCAAGCTGGCCATCACCATCGCAACGCTCCACGGGTGGCAGACGCCGGAATCCGATCAGATGCGCTACCGCTGCCGGATCGACTTCTCGCCTGCGACCAGCACGGCGGGGGCCGTTGCCCATGGGATCGACTGCGGCCGGGTGCTCGCGGCCGTGGATGACTGCCCTGAGCCCTCCCGGCTGTGGCTCTACATCGCCTACGCTGAGCCGGCCGCGGAATGGGTGTCCGATGAGGGCGTGTTCCGGTTGCACGACCTGCTGACCCTCGCCGTGCGGGAGCGGATTCCCGGGCTCAAGGTGGCAGCGGATCGCCTGGAGTCGCTGATGCTCGCGGCGATGGGGGATAAGCGGTGGACCGGACTCGGCAACCCGCGCCTGCGCCCCGCGGACTACGCGCGCAAGGTGGGGTTCCCGCGACAGTCTTGGCCGAACTACCGGCGGGTGGTGCAGGCGGCGCACGACCAGATCGACGATTGGGAGGCGGTAGGACTCAAAAGGGTGGCTGCGGTGCTCGATAGTCGGCTGCCTGATATTGACGCGCAGCAGGTCTGACAATACTATGTCTTGATAACTACCATGCCACTGGTGTAAGCAAGCCCGGCTTCCTCGCGGATCGCCGGGTTTTTTTATTCCTGCCCCCCGGTGCCCCCCACATGCACGACATCGACCAGCTTACCGCCCGGTTCTCGGAGCGGTACGGGATCCCTGTGCGCCTGCTGCGCGCGATCATCGAGGTCGAGAGCGCCGGCAATCCCTACGCGATGCGGATGGAAGCCAATTACCGCTGGCTATGGGACGTGCGCCACAACGCGCCTCACCGTGGCGGCCCCTTCTACGCACCCCCCGGCGCCTCGCGCCCCACCGAGTCCTATGGCCAGCGTACGAGCTGGGGGCTCATGCAGATCATGGGCGCCACCGCGCGCGAGATCGGATTCAAGGGAACCTTCCTCTCCGAGCTCTGCGACCCGGAAACCAACCTGCAATACGGGTGCGAGTATCTGATGCGCCTATACCGGCGCTTCGGGAATCAGCATGGCTGGACGGGCGTTGCCGCGGCGTACAACGCTGGCAGTCCGCGCATGACCGATGGGCGCTACGTCAACCAGGAATACGTGGACCGACTGATCCAGGCGGGGTGGGAGGAATGATCGAACGATACCAGGGGCTCGGGCACGGGCGGCTGCTTCTCGTCATGGCCGCCGGCATCGGCCTGGTGGTGTCCGTGATGGCTGGCTGTGCGGCCATCACCGAGCGCGGCGACCGGGCCGCCGAGCGCGTCGGCCAGGCGGTGCATGACTACTGCCTGGCAACCGGCAAGGAAGACCGGCAGGCGCTTCGCCAGCGCGCCAACGCCGCCGCGGCCCCGCACAGCGTCCGGGTGAACTGCGATGAGTAAGCGCGGATCCGTTGTTCACCTCATCCACGGGGCGTTCAACAAGAACGCCTCGGGTTGGGACGCCCTGGCCGCCGAACTGATCGCTGCTGGTTGCGAGGCCGTGATCCACGACTACGGCTGGGTGGGCCCACTGACGACGCGCCGGCGCTCTCGTCGAGTTGGGCACGACCTGGCTACCGACATCGGCCCCGAGGATCACGTCGTCGCATTCTCCAATGGCGCCTTGGTCTGCTGGGAGGCCCTGGAGGCGGGGATGAAGTGTGACCGCATGTTGCTGATCCAGCCAGCGCTCACCAAGCACGCCGAGTTCGGCCCCGGCGCCCGGAGCATCACGGTCCTTTACAACCGGCGCGATTTCGCAGTGCAGATGGCGCGGCTTTGGGCCTGGGTCAATCCGGTCAGTTGGGCCTGGCGCCACCACTGGGGCGCGATGGGGCGCTACGGCCCACAAACCGAAGACCAGCGCGTGCGCGGCATCGACACCGAGCGCGAGGCCGACACTATCGGGCATACGGCCTGGCGAGAGGAGCACGCCGGGTACTGGCTACCACGGATCGTAAACCTGATCGAAGACCAATGACCCAGCCACCAGACCAAACCAACGCGGAACTGTACGTCAACCTGCACCGCGAGTTGGGCCACGTCGAGGGCCGCGTCGTGATCCTGGAGAAAGGCCAGGATCGTATCGAGGTCAAGGTAGACCGGATGGGCGAGACGCTGGGCGGGAAACTCGACTCGCTGCGGGATGATCTGGCCTACCGCCGAGGGTATGGATCCGGCGGTTGGAAGGTGGCCAGCGTCGTCGGCGCCCTCGTCGCCCTCATGCTCGGCATCGTCATGTGGGGGCTGACGGAGTACCACCGCGCGCAAATCTCCGGGGCTGTATATAAACACACCCAGGAAGCGGCAGAACAGGTGTTGGAGCAACGCGGCCACTGATCACCGGTGCGGTTCGTGTGCGTGACCGGGCTCCGTAGAAGCAGGATCAAAACCATGGGCAAGACCTCCGGGCTTACCGACCGGCAGCGCCGGTTCGTGCAGGAATACCTGATTGACGCCAACGCCTCGAAGGCGGCGATCCGCGCCGGCTACAGCGAGAAGACCGCATCGCGGATAGGCCCGGAACTACTTGGAAAACCTTGGGTGCGTGCGGAAATCGACAAAGGCCAAAGCCAACGGGCTCAGAAGCTGGAGATCACCGCCGAGCGGGTGATCGAGGAGCTGGCCCGAGTGGCAATGGCGGACCCGCGCAAGCTATTCCGCGAGGACGGTTCGCCGAAGCCGGTCCAGGAGTTGGACGACCAGACCGCCGCCGCGCTCTCCCGGGTGAAGGTGCGCGCCATCCCGGGCAGCGAGGCGCAGGTGCTCGAGTACCGACTGATCGACAAGAACCAGGCCCTCGACAAGTTGATGAAGCACGTCGGTGGGTACAAGGCCGATAACGAGCAGCGGGGCATGTTCGGCACCCTGGACCGCGACACGCTCAAGGCCCTGCGGGAGCAGGTGAAGGCCGCCGAGCAGCGGGCCGAGCAGTCGCCAGTGAAGAAGGGCAGCGATGCAGGTTCTCGACCCGAGCTTCATTGAGCGGCTCTCGCCCCTGGAGCGGCGCGCGATCCTCGCGCAGATTGACGAGGAGCTTGCCCAGGAGCGCCTGGCCGACTACCGACCCTACGCCAAGCAGCGCGAGTTCCACGCCGCCGGGGCGAGCTTCCGCGAAAGGCTATTACGGGCAGGCAACCAGCAGGGCAAGACCTACGCCACGGGTGCGGAGGTCGCCTATCACCTCACCGGCGAGTACCCCGACTGGTGGCCCGGCCGGCGCTGGGATCGCCCCGTAGTGGTGTGGGCGAGTGGTGAGACCGGCGAGACGACGCGCGACAACGGCCAGCGCGTACTCCTCGGGCATCCGGGCGAGGAGGGCACAGGGCTGATCCCCAAGCGGTGCCTGACCAGCGACTACGGCATGGCCGCCGGCGTCAGCCACCTCTACGACTACATCCGTGTGAAGCACGCAAGCGGCGGCTACTCCTTCCTTCGGTTTCGCTATTACGCCCAGGGCCGGCGCAAGTGGCAGGGCCCGCCGGTCGATTTCGTCTGGTATGACGAAGAACCGCCCGAGGACATTTACGACGAGGGCCTGGCGCGGACCATCGCCACGGGAGGGATCGTCGCGCTCTCGTTCACCCCGCTGATGGGCATGTCGTCGGTCGTGTCGAGGTATCTGATGGAAGACTCCGATCAGCGCCACGACACGAACATGACCATCCATGACGCCGAGCACATCGACGCCGAGGAGCGCCAGCGGATCATCGCCTCGTTCCCGGCACACGAGCGCGAGGCTCGCGCCCACGGCATCCCGACCCTCGGCTCCGGGCGGATCTTCCCCATCGCCGAGGAGGAGATCAGCGTCGAGCCGTTCACGGTGCCTGCCATCTGGCCGGTGATCGGTGGCCTCGACTTCGGCTGGGACCACCCGACCGCGGCCGCGAAGATCGTATGGGACCGCGACTCGGACACGATCTACGTCACCAACGGCTACCGAAAGAGCCAGGCGACGCCCGTGATCCACGCCGCGGCGCTCAAGCCCTGGGGGCCGCGCTTGCCATGGGCCTGGCCGCACGATGGGTACCAGACCGAGAAGGGCTCAGGCGTGCAGCTTGCCGAGCAGTACCGGGAGCAGGGGCTCAACATGCTTCCCACCCACGCCGCGTTCCCAGAAACTCGAGACGACACCCGGCTCTCGCGCACGAGTGTGGAGGCCGGCCTGGCCGAAATGCTCGACCGAATGCAGACCGGTCGGCTCAAGGTATTCGGCCACCTCAAAGACTGGTTTGAGGAGTTCCGGCTCTACCACCGCAAGGACGGGAAGATCGTCAAGGAGCGCGACGATTTGCTCGACGCTACCCGGTACGCGCTGATGATGATCCGCCACGCCGAGCCGCCGTCCGCATCCGCCGGCACCACCGTCGCCCGCC
The DNA here is from genome assembly GCF_016653405.1 of Halorhodospira halophila. Lineage (NCBI taxonomy): Bacteria > Pseudomonadati > Pseudomonadota > Gammaproteobacteria > Chromatiales > Ectothiorhodospiraceae > Halorhodospira > Halorhodospira halophila. The sequence goes on along the minus strand of NZ_NHSN01000016.1, from coordinate 146,721 downwards.
CGGCACCCGACTGGAGAGTCTGACCCGTATGACAAAGCCACTGCCCCGCGAGCGCATCGAGCAGATCCTCACCGACCTGCGCTATGAGCCCGCATGGCGTGCCGAGGCCGCGCGCGAGGCCGACTTCTACGACGGCAATCAGCTTGATACCGAGACGATGCAGCGGATGCGTGAGCTGGGCATCGCGCCCATCGTCGTCAATTTGATTCGCCCAACTATCGACACCGTGCTCGGCCTGGAAGCGCGTACCCGCACCGACCCCATCGTGCGCGGCGAGGACGACCAGGCCACCGAGGTGGCCGAGGCCCTGAACGTCAAACTCCAGGAGGCCGTGCGCCTCGCACGCTTCAACACCGGGTGCTCGGAGGCCCACGAATCGCAAGTGAAGGTCGGCATCGGGTGGCTGGAGGTCAGCCGCGAGTCCGACCCGTTCAAGTACCCGTACCGCGTGCAGGCCGTCCACCGCGACGAAATCTGGTTCGACTACCGCTCCCGCGACCCGATGCTCCGGGACGCCCGGTACCTGGTACGCAAACGCTGGTACGACGCCGACGACCTGGAGGGCCACTTCCCGCGGCACAAGCGGCTGATCCGCCAGTCGGTCGCCCAGCGCCCGGCGTGGGATGACCCGAACGGTGTCGATGTCTCACTTGGCCGCTCCTGGGAGATCGAGCAGACCACCTCGCTACAAGAGGAGGAGTGGCTGGACACCGAGCGCCACCGGCTTGCGCTCTACGAAGTGTGGTACCGCGTCCACACCGATATGTGGGTGCTCGACCTGCCCGATGGCCGGGTGGTGGAACTCAACCGCGAAGACCGCCGACACCTGAACGCCGTTGCCGCGGGTCTCGTAACGCCACGCAAGGCCCGCTCCTTCCGGCTGCGCGTGGCCTACTATCTTGGCCCGCACCAGCTCGCCGACCGCCCCTCGCCGTACAAGCACGGCTACTTCCCCTATGTGCCGTTCGTTGGCTACAGGCAGGATCGCAGCGGCGCCCCCTACGGGCTGATCCGCGCGATGAAATCCCCGCAGGAGGAGGTCAACGCCCGGCGCAGCAAGATGCTCTACAACCTCTCCACCCGCCGGGTGATCGCCGACCGGGATGCGGTGGACGACCATGCCCAGGCGGCGCAGGAGGTCGCGCGCTCGGACGCCTACATCATCACGAACCCGAGCCGGCAGAACGCCAATGGGTTCAACGTGGACACCGACGCGCGGCTTAACCCGCAGCAGTTCGAGGTGATGCAGGAGGCGAAGCAGAACATCCAGGACGCCTCGGGCCTATTCCACGAGATGATGGGTCGCGGCGCCGGATCCGGGCAGTCGGGCGAGGCGATCAAAAGCCTGGTCGAGCAGGGCCAGCAGGTGCTTGGCAAGATCATCGAGAACTACCAGGACGGCCGGCGTCTGGCCGCCGAGTTGCTCATGTCGATGCTCGTCGAAGACCTGGGCCAGAAGACCGACCTGCCGGTGCGCGTCGAGTCGGTCACCGGCGAGGTCAAGGATGTCCTCCTGAACCACCCCGAGCACGATGAGCTCGGCTACGAGTACCGGACCAACGACATCCTCAAGCTGCGCACCCAGGTCGCCCTCGACGAGACCCCGAGCAGCACGACGTACCGACAGCACTTGCTCGCGCGGATGATGGAGCTGACGCAGACGCTCCCCCCAGAACTGCAGGCGGCCGTGATGGACATCATCATCGAGGCTTCCGACCTACCCAACCGCAAGGAGTTCGTCGAGCGCATCCGCGCGGTCACCGGCATGGGCGGCGGCAGCAAGCAGCCGCAGACCGAGGAGGAGGCCCTTCAAGCGCAGCAGCAGGCCGAGGCCGAGCAGCGCCAGGCCGAGATGCAGCAGCAGGCCGCCGAGCTGGAACTGCGCGAGCGCGAGGCCCGGGTCCGCGACCTGGAGGCTCGTGCCGAGAAGGCCATGGCCGACGCCCAGCGCGCCATCGCCATGGCGCAGAAGACCGCCGGCGTCGATACCGAACACCAGGCCGCGCAGACCGCCAAGACCATCAGCGAGATCGAGCGCGGATCCCACGAGGACATGCGCGCCGAGGCCGCCCAGCACGCCGAACTGTTCGAGCGCGGGGCCCGCTTGCGCCGGGATGAACAGGCGGCAGCGCAACAGACACCGGAGGGGCCACGACACGGCCCACCCCCCTCGCCGCAGCAGACGCGGCACACCGAAACGCCCGGCCTCTGAGCCGGGCTTTTTCGTTCTAGGGGCACGACAGTCCCCGACCACGCAACTCCAGGCGATAGGAGAGACGACGCGATGAGTGGAAATACCAATGACTACCTGAGCAACCCCGAAGGTATCCCGAACGATGAGCAGGAGATCGACCGGATCCTGGCTGAACTCGAAGGCGAATCCGACGAGCAAGGCAGCGATTCGATTGATGCAGCCGGCTCGGATGCCGAGGGCGGGGGCGATGCCGGCAAACCGGCCGCGGACCAAACGGGCGCGGTGGCGGATAGCGGGCAGCAGTCCAAGCAGGGCGACGACCCGAAGGCCCAGCAGCAGGAGGGCCAGGGCGAGAACACCGGCACGGACGATGAGCCCGAGCGGGTAGTCAAGACGCGGGATGGCCGGCACGAGATCCCGTATTCGGTGCTCGAAGGCGCGCGCAAGCAGGCCAGCGAGTACCAGCGCGAGGCTGAACGGCTCCGGCAAGAGCTGGAGCAACTGCGCCAGGGCCAGGCCCCTTCAAAGGGCGCCCAGGGTGCCCCCCAGCAAGACGGCGGCTCCCCCGATAGCGGAGAGGAGGGCGGTACCGAGGAACTGGACCTGGAGGCGTTCCGGCGCGACTACGGCGACGAACTGGCGAAGCCGCTGGAGGTGCTCTACCGGCAGAACCAACAACTCCGCGAGGAGATCGAGCGTCGCCACCAGCAGGCCGAGGAGCGCGTGCAGCAGACCGAGCAGCAGCGGATCCAGGCCGAGGTCGATCAGGCCAAGGCCGCGGTCACCGACGCCAACGGCAAGCCGGTCCTCATCGAATGGGAGCAAAGCGGCGACCCGCGCTATGCCGCCGCTGTGGCCCTCGATGAGCAGCTTCGCGCGAACCCCAAGTATCAGGACTACTCGCTGGAGGATCGCTTCCGCGAGGTGGTCAAGATGCTCGGCATCTCCACCGCATCGCAACGCAACACCGAGGACGTGACCGCCGCTGCCGCCCGCCGGCTGCAAGAGGCGGAGCGGACCAGCGACGACACACCCAACTCTCTATCCGACCTGCCGGGCGGCGCTGCCGCGGGGGCCAGTGAATCCGAGGAAGTCGAGCGCATGTCGGCAACCCAGCTTGCCGAGAAGCTCGAGCGGATGAGCGATTCCCAACGCGAGGAGTTTCTGGCCCGGCTCTAGTAGCCGAGGACGAAGATCATGGCTCGTACCAACATCCCGGTCGGCTCTCCGCTGGCCAAGAAGCTCTATTCCGTTGCGGCCTTCGCTGAGACCCAGCGCCGGCCGTCGTTCCGTCGCCGACTGACCGGCCCCGCGCCCAAGCAGTCCGGGGCGGAGTCCAAGCTCAAGGGGCAGACCAGCCCGGACTATCCCATCGTGCAGATCCGCGACCTGAGCACCGGCGCCGGCGACCAGGTGAGCGTGGACCTGTTCAACATCATCACCGGCCGCCCGACGATGGGTGATCGCAAGCTGGCCGGGCGCATGATGGATCTGACGTTCAGTTCCATGGACCTGCGCATCGACCAGTACCGCGCTGGCGTGGACACCGGCGGTCGCATGACGCAAAAGCGCACTGTTCACCAGCTTCGCGGCATCGCCAAGGCCAACCTGGCTGGTTACGGCGCACGGTTGGAGGATCAGCTTGCGCACGTCCACATGGCCGGTGCCCGCGGTGACGACGATGGCATTGATTGGGCCGTGCCCAAGGAGAGCCACGAGGAGTTCGCCGACATCGTGGTGAACGACGTGGCGCCGCCGTCCTACGGCCGGTACTTCTGCGCCGGCAGCGCGGACAACGTGAGCCAGATCGGGAGTACGAACATCATCACCCTGGAGACCATCGACATGCTCCGGGCGACCCTCGATGACGATGTGTTCCCGCTCCAGCCGATCCGCCTGCAAGACGCCAGCGGCAACATGGACCCGCAGGCCGACGACAACCCGCTCTACCTGCTCACGATCTCCAGCCGGCAGTGGTACCAGTTCCTCCAGAGCACGTCGGGCAACGACTGGCGCACGTTCATCTCGAACGCCCACGCTCGCAGCCAGGGCTGGAACCACCCGCTGTTTCTCGGCGAGTGCGGCATGTGGAACGGGATCCTCGTGAAGAAACACAACCGCGCGGTTCGCTTCTACCAGGGCTCGCCGGTCAAGAGCCACAACTCCAGCGGTGCTGTGGTCGAGAACGAGGCGGCTGCGCCGGTGGACCGGGCCCTGTTGCTCGGCGCCCAGGCGCTCGCCGAGGCGTATGGCAACCACGGCACCAGCGGCTACCACGCGAACTGGCACGAGGAGAAGGTGGACCACGACAACGGCATGGAGGTCTCCATGGCGTTCATGGGCGGCAAGGCCAAGGTCCGCTTCAAGCGCCAGGACACCGGCCTGATGACCGACCACGGCGTGATCGCAGTGGACTCCTACGCGCCGGATCCGACCGCCTGAGCCGGCCATGGGGGCGGCCCAGCGCCGTCCCCTCTCTCTGAATCCCTGGAGGACTGAATCATGGCTCGCATCAACTTCGAGCAGCTTCACACCGACATCATCCATGCCGGCGAGTACGGCAACACCGCCACGGCCACCGCGACCCTCAACGTCGATGGCTCCAGCGGCGATACCGTCCACTTCATTCGCCTGCCGGCCCACACCCGGCTCCTGGATCTGATGGTGGTCCACGGTGCCTGCGGCAGCGGGGCCAGCGCCTCGTTCGGCTACATGACCGAGAACGACACCGAGGCGACCTACTTCACCGGCTCCAAGTCGCTGGCCAGTGCTGGTCGCATCCGCGCCGACTCGAACCACGCCCCCAAGGTGGTCGAGGAGGTCTGCGACATCATCGCCTCGCTCGGCGCCGGCGTGGACGGTGAGATCACCGTCGTCGCCACCTACGACTGGCAAGGCAAGTAACCCCGCAATCCGGGGCGGCCACGCGCCGCCCCGCCGGAGGATAGCCCCATGAAGGTGAAGTACATCGGCCGCGAGCCGACCCACCGGGATCGGCTCTACGGCAGCGGCGTGTTCTGGTCCGGCCCTGGCGACGTGCAGGAGGTCGGGCAGGAGATCGCCGAGCGGATGCTCAAGCGCCACCCCGATCAGTACGCGCTGGTCAGCGGCGCGACCGACACCGGGCAGAAGCAGGCCCAGGAGGGCGAGCAGCCCGAGAGCGGCGAGGAGGACGGCGAGGGCGCGGAAGACCTGGTGATCGAGATCCGCGGCGAGTTCTACCCCGTGCGTAAGCTCTCCCGCGACGTGCTCGCCGAGTACGCCGAGCAGCGCCACGGCGTGAAGCTCGACAAGCGCCGCTCGGCACAGTCGCTCGCCGCGGAGATCCGCCGACTGGAGACGGGGGGCTGAGACGATGCCGACGGTGACGGCGAAGATGATCCTCGACCGGGCTTCGAGCACGCTCAACGATGAAGCCGGCGTGCGCTGGGGGTCGGCCGACCTGCTTACCTATGTCTCCGACGCGCAGCGCGAGATCGTCATTCTCAAGCCGTCGGCCAACGCCCTCAACGACGTGGTGGCGCTGACCCCGGGCACCCGGCAGCGGTTGCCGCAGGGGGGCATCACGCTGATCGACGTGGTGCGCAACATGGGCGGTGACGGCAACACCCCCGGCCGTGCCGTGCGACCCGTGCGCCGGGCCATCCTCGACGCCACCCGCCCGGACTGGCACACGGAGCCACCGAGCGCGGAGGTCAAGCACTTCGTCTTCGATGAGCGCGACCCCAAGACGTTCTACGTCACCCCGGGGCAACCGGATCCGGCCGGCCACCTGGAGATCGTCTACTCCGCATCCCCGGCCGAGGTGGAGAGCCTGGAGAGCCCCATCACGCTCGATGACGTATTCCAGACCCCGATCTACTACTACGTCATGTCCCGGGCGCACGCCAAGTCGAGCACCCCGCGCCCGCAGCTTGCCACCCTCTACTACGAGCAGTTCGTCACGGCCGTGACCGGGCGCATCGAGGCGCAGCGGGATATGCACCAGGTCCGGGCGCATCAGCGCGTGGAGGAGGGCATCGGCCATGCTTGATACCGCCGCCCTCGTGCGCAGCGTCCAGCTTGACCTGATCGAGCACCCCGACTACCCGGCGTGGACCGATGAGCACTTCTCCGACATGCTCCGCGCCGCCCTGGACCAGCTTGCCCTGGTGCGCCCCGAGGCGTTCCAGCGGGTGGCCTCGGTCGCCTTGCAGCGGGGCGTGACCCACCACATCCCCGAGGATGGCGTGCGGCTGATGGAGGTCACCGCGAACGTGGACCAGGGCCTTCCCGGGGAGGCGATCACGCGGGTCGATGGGGCGACCCTGGCCCGCTTCGACCCGGCCTGGCGCGGCCGCCCCGAGGCCGATCAGGTGGACCATTACCTGTGGGATGAGCGCCAGCCCCGGGTCTTTCACACCGTGCCGGCGGTGCGCCCTGGCACGCGCGTTCAGATCGTCTACATCCAGCAGCCTCCGGCCTTCGAGGTTGGCGCCTACCCGACCCTTGGGCAGATGCCCAGCCACTACCGCGAGCCGCTGCGCCACTGGATGCTCTACCGCGCCTGGCTCAAGGACACCCGAGCGGGCATCGAGCCGAAGGCCCAAGCCCACTACGAGTGGTTCTACCACGCGCTTGGCGAGAAGGTGCCTGTCTCCCAGCGCACAGACCCCCGCACCCAAGAGCCCCACCAGCGGGCATAGCACGACAAGAGGACTAGGCCACCATGACAGGCTTTACCAATGAAGCACGCGACATGGCTCTCGATCATGTCTTTCGCAGCGGCACCGTCTACCTGGCCGCCCGTGTCGGCGGCAGTGAGGTGAGCGGCAACGGCCACAGCCGCCAGGCGGCGAGTTTCGGCGCTCCGACCGCGGCATCGAGCAGTGGCCGGGCCGTGTTCACCAACGCCGACGTGGAGTTCTCCGAGGCGACCGGCACCTGGGGCGAGGTCGATGAGGTGGCCGTCTACGACGCCAGTTCCGGCGGCACGCGCCTGGCTATCGCCCCCCTGGCAACGGCCCGGGAGATCCTGGAGGGCGACATCCTCCGGTTCCCCGCCGGCGAGGTCCAGGTGTCCATCGACTGATGGGTGAGCGGCTAACGATGCGGCGCGTCGGGGGTGTCTGATGGCTCAATACCAAGTGGACTGGACCGGCGTGCCCATCGGCACTACCCCGCCGAATATCGTTGGCTACTACGGCGGCGCCGACCAGAACTGGATCGTCGAGTCGCGTGGCTCCCTGCCCGACGGCGTAGGGGCCCGCCCGCCTTCCTCCAGTCCGATGACCCACGCCCATTGGGTAGACGTTTTCCCCTCCGAGGATCAGGAAGTCCTGACCGTGGTGGACTACCCGAGCATTACCCCAGGCTGGACGGAGTGCTACATCGGCGTGATGCTGCGCTCGAACCTCTCCGGCGGGGGGTATCACCTCGGGCTCTACTCGCAGCATGTTTGGGGCGAGGATCACGTCCTGCGGGCTGCCATCGGCCAGGGCACTACGGGGCTGAATATCTACACCGAGACGGTGATTGCCCCGTCCACGGGTGGCCTATGGAGCCTGCGCGCCCAGGCCCAGGGCTCGAACCTGCGCCTCAAGGTGTGGCCTTACGAAACCCCCGAGCCTGCCGCCTGGACGCTGGAGGCGACCAACAGCCAATGGGACGCCGGCGTTGTCGGCCTGTCTCACCGGGAGAACCATCCCTATTTTATTGGGCCGATGGCGGCCGGGACGGACGGTGATCCGCCGCCCGCTCCGGGTGGCCCGCCTCCGATCCCGGTCAGTCTCCAGAGCACGCAGATCACCGCAGGCTCCGCCCGGCTGGGTTGGGAACTGCCATGACCACCTTTGACCTGGAGTGGCGCGAACTCGGCGGGCCAAGCACGCTGGTCGAGGGCATCCCCGACACGCACTACGAACTGACCGGCCTGGCCCCCGGCGCCGACTACCAGTGGCGCGTGCGCGCGGTCGAGGGCGACGAGGCTGGTGATTGGTCCGAGTGGCAGGCGTTCACCACCCGGGCGGCCAAGGAGGCCAGCGCGGGTGTGCAGGCGTCCACCTCGACGGCGGCCTCCGCAAACCGTCAGCGTCTCCTCGCGGCCAGCGCGCAGGCGGTCACCTCAATGGCTGCTACCGCGAGACGCCGGCGTTTTGTGCAGGCCAGCGCGAGCGCGGGGGCGGTCACGTCGATGGCGGTTGCCGCGGGGCGTCGGCGCTTTCGGGAGGCCAGCGCCAGCGTAGGGGCAAGCACGGCGGCGAGCGCGAACGAGGTGGTGATCCTGCGGGTCCGCAGGGCCAGTGCCGGCGTCCTGGCGTCCTCCTCGGCGAGCGCCCAGCCGGTCTTGACCCGGGCGGCGTCCGCTGCTGCCACCGCCACCACGGCAGTCAGTGCAAGCGGCGAGTCCCGGCCGGCCGTCCCGGACGAGTACCTGGAGCAGTGGACCGGGGTGGCGCTGGGACAAACCCCGGAGAATATCACCCGGCTTGTCGGCGACATGTCGGCGTACACCGTCACCGAGAGCCCGGTGATGCCCGAAGGGGTCGGGCTGCGTCCGAATAGCAGCATCTACTCGGTGGTCCGCTGGGACACCCCGCCCGATGACACGGACGAGCAGGAAGTCCTGGCGGCCATTGATTACCCCTCGCACAGCACGTCGTGGGCGGACGGGTTCGGTGTTGCGCTGCGCCTGCAATCGACCGGCAACGGGTACTTCTTCCTGCTGCGCAACACCACGGGGATCCCGGGCCTTTCGGCCGTCATAGGCACCAGCCCGTCGAGCATCTCGGTCATTGCCGAGGAGGGCGTTACCAGCGCGACGAGTGGGCTTTTCCTCCTGCGCGCCCGGGCGTCGGGCTCTACCCTGCGCATGAAGGTCTGGCCCGCGAACGAGCGCGAGCCCACCGAGTGGACAGTAACCGGGACGAACAACAGCCACCCCACCGGCGCGGTGGGCTTCCGCCACTCCGGCGGCCATAACTTCGTTGCCGGCCCCGTCAGCCTTGGCATCAACGGCGTTCGCCCGCCACGGATCGGCTTCACCGTCTTCACCAACGCCTCGACCGACATCCGCGCCGTCACGCAGGTGAGCGCGCGCGGGATTCGCACGGCGGCGGCGCAGGCTGGGGCCGAGGCGGTCAGTTCCGCCCGGGCCGGCTCGGGTCGGATCGTCGCGGCGTCGGCCCGTGCCTGCGCGCAGTCGGCCGCCCATGCCTTGCGGGTGAGCCGCAGGCGGATCACCTCGGCCCGCGTCGAGTCGAGCACCGAGGCCCGCGCCCTGCCCAAGCGCGAGCGGCGTGGGGCGTTCAGCATCGCGGCCACCAGTGGCCTTTCCTCGGCTGCGATCCGGCTGCGCCTGCTGGCTGCCCGGGTCGAGTCCAACGCCCAGGTGCGCGCCTCGGCGCGGCTGATTCGCTCCGATGCCGCATCGACCGGGGCGAGAACCGGCAGCGAGGCGCTGGCCGGGATCGAGCTACGCGGCCGTGCCGCTGTTCACGCCGAAACCTCGGCGCGAGCCCTCGGGCTGCTGGCCGGGGACACTTCGCTGTGGGTGCAGGCGCAGACCCGCGCCGGGGCAATCCCCGCCCGGACCCGCCGTGTGGCGGCGCAGACGAGCGCCGAGAGCACCGCCGGCGGCGAGCGTGCGCGCCGGGTCCGCAGCGTCAGCGCCCATGGCCGCTCGGCAGGCGATGCCTTGGCTTCGGGGCAGCGCACGAGCAATGCGCGCGCGCTCGGCACCAGCCGCACGTTCGCCCTCGGCATCGGCTCACGTCGCCGGTGGGCGGCCGCACGGGCCGAGGCCCTTACCCGCGGCTTTGCCCGGGGGACGTGGGCGGACGGCGATGCTGCAAACGTCCAGGCCGTCACCGACATGGTGGCCCGCGCACGGGCCATCGTCGTGGCGAAGGCCCTGGTGTCGTCGAGCACCGACGCCTCCTCGCGCAGCATCGGCGGCTATCTGCACGGGGCCATCCACCACCCGGCCGACGATACGCAGACCCTCTATCGGCCGGCCGAGGGCACGCAGACCCTCTATCGCCCGGCCACCTACAACTAACCGGGGTTCCCCATGGAGAAGATCGACACGCTGCTGCGGGACGTGCTGCCCGAGGCGCCCGGCTGCCCCAAGGTCGTGGCGTTGAACGCGGTGCGCCACGCGCTCAATGAGTGGCTGCGCGATGGCCGGGGGTGGCAGGTCCGCCTGAAGCTGACCCCGGCCGAGGATGGGGGCTACGAGTTCGAGCCCCAGCAGGGCTCGGTGGCCCTGGCCCTGGTCCACGCCCGGGACGCGGAAGGCGAGGTCATTCCGGCCCGCTTCTCCCCGCCCAAGCGTGTCGAGCCCGAGGGCGACGAGCCGGCGCACAGCGCCGACGTGCTGCTGGGCCTTGCCGAGCAGTCCAACGAGGTGCCCGGCTGGCTGCTGAGTAGGGGGGCGGAGGCCATTGCCGCGGGAGCCAAGGCGCGGCTGCTGGTCATGCCCGGGGTGGAGTGGAGCGCACCGGAGCTTGGGATGCACTACCGCGCGCTCTACCGCGATCACCTCTCGCGCTTCCAGCTTGAGCGGGCCCGCAACTTCACCACCGACCCGATCCGCACGGCGCCGAGCCGGTTCTAAGAGGGATCACCATGCACCATCGCACACGGTTCTTCCGGGGCTCCTGGCCGCGGCGCTCGGCTCGTTTGCTGGAGGCGGGGCAGGCCCAGGCGGCGCGCAACTGCGACCTGGACAGCGGCGCGCTGCGCCCCCTGCGCGAGCCCGAGCCGGTGGAGCCGGTGGACCTGGATGGCCACACGGTCGGCACGATCTACCGCTGGCGCGTCGGCGGCGAGGATTACTGGCTGCGCTTTCCGGGGCGCGTGGACGTGGCCCCTGGCCCGCTCAACGACGACGTATGGCAGCGGATCTACTTCGCTGGCGACCCCCGCTATGACGAGCCGCGTTACACCTACACGCCGGCCGCCTACCAGGGCGGTGAGCGGTACCCGGTGACGAGCTACCGGCTGGGCGTGCCCGCGCCGAGCAATGAGCTTGGCGTCAGCGCGGTCGAGCCGCCCACGGTGGCCATTGCGCAGATCCACCGGGAATGGCCTATCCGGGTGGTCACCGACGGCGAGCACGGCCTGGAGGACGGCGAGGTGGTGCGCTTTGACATCGAGGCGCAGAGCCCGGATGAGGAGGAGGGCGAGAACCACCTGGCCGAGTACCTGAACCACCTCGACGGCTTTCAAATCCGGGTCGTCGATGAGACCACCTTCACGCTCAACAACACCGACGCCGAGAACGTGGCCTACAGCGCGTTCGTCTCCGGCATGTTCCGCCCCTTCTACCCGGAGCAGTGGCAGGAGGTGCGCTTTTACACGCACACCCTGGTCACCGAACTTGGCGAGGAGGGGCCGCCGACACCGGACCCGGTGCAGATCACGGTCGGTGTGACGCAGGCGGTGGAGGTCGAGCTTCCCCCGCTCTCGGTCGATGAGGGCGCCGGGCGGCTGATCGAGCGCCGGCGCATCTACCGCACGGCCTCGGGCAACCAGGGGGCGGAGTTTCGCTTCGTCGCCGAGGTGGAACTCTCCGATCAGAGCTTCACCGACACGCTGCGGAGCACGGTCCTGGGTACGGCGCTGGAGAGCACGGCCTGGGATCCGCCGCCGAAGGGGCTGCGCGGGTTCGACACGCACCCGGGCGGCTTCATGCTCGGGTTCACCGACAACCGGCTCTACGCCAGCGAGCCGTACCGCCCGCACGCCTGGCCGGAGCTATACAGCCTGAGCCTGGATGAGTCGATCACCGCGCTTGGCGTCTTCGATGTCTCTATCGCGGTGGTCACGGCCGGGCGACCGTATCTTGTCACCGGCTCCGACCCGCGCGCACTCCAGGCCCGGCGCCTGGAGGTCAACGAGTCGTGCGCCTCGCCGGCGTCGATGGTCTCGTTCGGCTATGCCTGCGTCTACGCCTCCCCGGCCGGCCTGGTGCAGATCAGCACCCGTGGCGCCGAACTGCTGACCCATCAGCACATCACCGAGCGCGAGTGGGCGGCGTACAAGCCCGAAACCATCCGCGCCTTCGAGTGGGGCGGGCGGTACGTTGGCTTCTACGACGGCGGCGGGTTCATCTTCGACCCGCGGCAACCGGAGCTTGGCTTCATCGACCTGGACCTGGAGGCCCTGTCCGGGCACCGCGACCCGCTCGATGACCGGCTCTACCTTCTCGACACCGACGGGATGATCCAGCGCTGGGACAGCGCCGAGCAGCGGATGCCGATGCACTACCGCTCACCGCTGTTCCCGGCACCGCTGCCGGCCAACGCCGGCGCCGCCCAGGTGATCGCCCGCAGCTACGAGGGCACCACGTTCCGCCTGTTCGCCGACGGGGAGCAGGTCCACGAGCATACGGTCACCGACCCCGACCCCTTCCCCTTGCCGGGGGGATACCTGGCTCGATCCTTCGAGTGGGAGGTCACCGGCACCGACACGGTGGATGAGGTCGCCTTCGGGGATAGCATGGAGGCGCTGGTGCAATGAGCAATCCGACCCGGACCACCCAGCTTCCCAGCGTGCCCACCGACGCCAGCCCAGCCGAGCGCCAGTTTCTCGATGCGGTGAAGCAGGTCATCGAGCTTGGCGAGGGCCAGCGGGGCGACCCGCTCGATGCCAAGCTGACCCGGCGTGACCTGGTGGAGATCGGGCTCGCCAAACTCAAGGAGGGGCTGCGCGCGGGTGTTGGCGCCGGCGGCACCCTGGAGCCGGTCGAGCCGCCGCCGAACGTCACCACGCCGCCGCGGGTGGCCGACTTCCAGGCCCAGGCGTCTTTTACCCGGGTGCTGCTGACCTGGGGGCGGCCGCAGTACAGCAACCACTCCCACGTCGAAATCTGGCGCGCGCAGGTCGCCGACATCGGCCAGGCGGTCATGGTCGGGGTGCAGTTCGCGCGCATCCACACCGACATCGTGGGGAGTAGCTGGGGTGGCTACTATTGGGTGCGCAACGTCTCCCTGGCTGGGGTTCGGGGCCCGTTCTCGCAGTCGCGCTACGCCGAGACGGCCCGAGACGCTGACTACTTCCTGGAGCAACTGACCGGGGAGATCGGCGAATCGCAGCTTGCCCGCACGCTGCGCGAACGCATTGATCTGGTCGATGGGCCGCCAGAACTGGAGGGCTCGGTTGCCGCGCGCATTGCCGAGGAGGCCGACGAGCGCCAGGAGGCTATCCAGGCGGAGGCCAACGAGCGGGAGCAGGCCATCGCGGACGCCCGTTCGGAGCTAAAGAGCTACGCCGATGAGGAGTCGGCAGCGGCCATCGAACTCGGGCAGTTGGTCGCCGCCTTCGGTGGTGATGCGGCGCAGGCGATCCAGTTCACGATAGCCGAAGTGGATTCGGCGCTATCGGTCAGCACGCGCTTTAACTCCCTGACGGCCCGCATGGGTGATGCCGAGTCCGAGGTCACGCGGCTGGATACGGCCATCGCCGAGGAGCAGAGCGCCCGGGTCAGTGCCTTCGATAGCCTTAGCGCGCGCGTGGATGACGAGGAATCGGAGCGTAAGGCCGACGTTGCCCGTCTGGAATCGGCCATTGCGGATGATGATGGCGCACTCGCGGAGACAGTCTCGCAGCTTTCCGGCTCCGTCGATGAGGCGAACGCTGCCATCGAGCAGCGCGCGAAGGTAGCGGTAGACGGCAATGACGTAAACGCGCAGTGGACCCTTCGGCTCCAGACCACCAACGACGGGACGCCGGTAGTCGGTGGCATCGGCCTGGAGGCCGACGGCGATGCGGTGACCTTCGGACTCAACGTGGACCGCCTATGGCTCGGCCACCCGTCGGTGGACTACAGCCAAGAGGGCAAGGTCTACCCCTTCGTCGTGGACGGCGGGACGGTCTATTTGAACGAGGCCGTCATCAAGGATGCCTCGATCAGCTACGCGCAGATCAAACAGGCCGCGGTCGATCAGATCGCTGCCGATTCCCTGGAGGCGACCGAGGCGTACATCGGCGACCTGAACGTATGGGATCTTGGCGTTGAGAACGCCATACAGAGTGACAACTTCGCGCCCGGAAACTCCGGTTTCAGGATCCGGCGTGACGGTACCGCCGAGTTTATGAATGGGTATTTTCGGGGCAATATCCATGCGACCTCGGCGGATATTGATAATATCCTCACCCTCGGCGGCAACAATGTCGTTATTACGCGGGGTTCCAATCTAACCGCAAGGAGCCTGAGCACTTCCTGGCGCGAACTCGGCAGTGTGAATCTCAATTCCGAGGGGCAGCCGGCGCGTATTGACGTGATGGCCATGTTATTCGGCGCGGACATTCCTGTAGATAGCAGCCAATGGTATGTCTCATTCAGCCAGGGAAGCACCAGCATAGGCCGCGTGCAGGCCCGCCTTTTGAAAAACGGGAGCACGGTGCATAGTTGGGGCAACGTCGGCAGTTATGTGACGTGGGCCCACTCCCTTGGCTACCTGTATATCTTCTCGCAGGGGTTGGGTCCAATGAGCCTTTCGTACCTCGATCAAAGCCCGGGAACCGGGACGAATACCTATACGGTCCAGGCCCGGTACACGGGCTCGAATATGGCCTTTGAAAATCGGGGCGGCACGATGACGGCGACGGGGCTGAAACGATAAGCGCACGGGCTTTTGAGGAAAACGATCTTGACCCAATCCGTTTATGAAGCAACGGACCCACGGCGCATACAGAAAATCATGGACAGCCCCGAGGTCGCGGGCCGGTGCGGCCAAGGCAGTGCTTGGGACGCCTACCTGAGCGACCCGGCGACCACGGTGCTGGGGGTCTTTGATGGTGGTGAGATTACCGGCATTTTCGCCATCGACCGGATCAGCGATTCCAGTGCGCAGGTTCACAACCTGCTCACCCGCCGCTGCTCGGACAAGGCCGAGGCGGTGCGCCTGGGGCAAGCGCACGCCTTCGGCGCCCTGGGCTACTCGCGGCTGCTTGGCAAGGTCGAGGCGGACAACCGCCCGACGCTGCACATGGCCTCCAAGAGCGGGATGCAGCGGCTCTACGAGCACGAGGGCGAGGTCTACACCGCGCTCAACATCCAGGATTGGCCCTGGCGCCTGGAGCGTTGGATGCGAGCGGCCTCGGGGCTCGACGGACCCTTGGGGATCATGCTCGGTGCGCTGTGTAGGCTGACCCATGCCGGGGGCGCCTTGCGCGGGGCGGCGCTCTACAACGAGTGGGCAGCGGTTCACGAGGCGCCGATGGTCCAGGTCCACCGATACACGCACGATTCCGCCATCGTCCATTGCGACGGGGCGTTCTACCTGATCCAGCCCGGCCGGGTTGAACCAATCGAGGTGACAGCATGAGCGGAGGACGCAGCGCGGCCCGGCGTGAGCGGCGGCGGATGCGCGAGGCCCAGGAGCAAGCCAACAAGCTGGCTGCCCAGCGGCTCAAGTGGGCCCAGGGGCAGATGGACGAGTACAACGACCTCTACGGCGACCTGGAAAACCGGATGATCGCCGAGGCCGAGCGTGGCGCTCAGGCCGACTACGCAGGCGTCACGGATCGGGCCGCGGCCGATGTCTCGCAGCAGTTCGAGCGCCAGCGCGAGGATGAGCGCCGGCGCATGGCCGCCTTCGGCATCGACCCGAGTTCCGGGCGCTTTCAGGGCATGGACCGGCAGGCTGGGCTTGCCGAGGCGACGGCCACCGCCGGCACCGTCAACCATGCGCGTCGGGCCGAGCACCAGCGGGCGCAGGCGCGTACCGATGCGCTGCGCGGTGGGGCGATGAGCATGGGCTCGCACCGCTTCTCGCTGGCGCACTCGGCCACGGACGCAGCCCATGCCGGGCGGGTGAGTGCGATGCAGAACACGGCGGCGATGCACCAGGCGGAGGCCGGTGCGGCGGACGCGCGGGCCGCGGGCACCGGACAGATGATCGGCACGGTCGTAGGCGGTGTCGCAGGCGCCATGATCGGTGGGCCGGCGGGCGCCATGGCGGGCGCGTCGATTGGCGGCGGCGCGATGGGCGGTGGCGGCGGTGGACCAACCTTCCAGTACACCCCCAGCGCCGCACCGACGGCAGCCCCGGCCTCGGGCAACACCGCCGGGCTGTGGCGCCCCGACCCGATGAACAACATGCAAGTCGCCACCCACGTCCACGGCACGCCCTCCACCGGGTTTGGGCTCTCCCCCTGGCAGCAGCAGTACCAATAGAGGAACGCGATCATGGCTGGATTCTTCGGCGGCATGGCCCAAGGGCTGACCCAGGGGGTGAGCACCGGCGCGCAGCTTCGTAACCAGCGCGAGATCGCTGGTCTGCGACGGGCGCAGAATGAGCGCGCGCAGCAGGTCCACGATCAGCAGATGGCCGAGCACCAGCGTGCGCAGATGCAGCGCACCGCTCGGGACTTCTACGGCGCGATGCAATCCGGCGACGAGGCGATGGCTACGCGGATCGTCCAGCAGAACCCGGAGGTCTTCCGCGCGGCGTTGCACCTGGACGAGAAGCGCCACCCGATTGGCGCGGCGCAGGTGTCCGACGATGGCGAGTGGTCGCTTCTGATCGGCTCCGAGCACACCGGCACTGCCGGGCTGTGGACGCAGGACGGGCAGCCCTCGGCGCAGGCCGAGGATCAGGTATTGGGCTTTCGGCCCGAGGACGTGGCGCGCTTTGCCGGGATCGAGGCCCTAGAGCCGGAACTCGAGTACCGCGACGGGGTGTACTTCGATAAGCGCACCGGGGATCCGGTGGCCGATCACCGGGAAATGATGAGCCAGGGCTCGCAGTTCAGCGAGCCGATGCGCCACGAGGAGCTTGGCTGGGTGCAGCGTGGCCCGGATGGGCGGCTCTACCAACTCGACGCACCCGGGGCTTCGGGCACCGGCGCCGGCGCGGGGCTGGACCTGACCCCGGGCAGCACCGACTACAACCGGATCTACGACACCCTCGGTCAGCAGGTGAACAACTACGTCCGCCGCCAGGTAGGCGAGGAGTTCATCGGCGACCCGAACGTGGCCCACGTCGAGAGCTGGGCGCGGGATGCGGCGCTAAACGTCTACCGCCAGGAGGCCGAGGCCGGGCACCTGATGCCTCCGCACGAGGTTGGCAACGCCGCAGCCCGGCTGGCCTTCTCGGGCGACTATCCACTTTTGCACCCGCAACGCGCGATGGAGGCAGCCGCCGAGCAGATCGACCAGGAGCGCAAGGAAGCCGGCGAGGGGCGCATGAGCCGGCGCCATGTGGATGAAGAAGCGGTACAAGCCCGCGCGCAGCAGATTCAGGTCGAGGAGGCCGAGCGTCTGCGCGCGGAACTGGCCCAAATGTACGCCGGCCAGGGCGCGGGCCGGCAGGCCCCCGGTCAGCAGATGACCCCCGGCGGGCAGCAGATGTTCGCCGGGCAGCAGGCGGAGCAAGGACTGGGCGCGGCCGACGCGTTCCCCTACCGGGATCAGCGCACGGGGCTGTCGTTCGGCGAGGGCATGGCCGGCGGGCCCATCTTGCCGCGGGATCAGTTGGGGATGGGTCTCGAACGCCCTGAGACAATCTCCAATAACCCGGTGCGGGTCAACGACAGCGCCGCCGTCCAGGCTCGGAATCGGGCGCTCGATGCGGTGGGCGATTCCATGCAAACGGCCCGGGACTACTACACCGACCCCGACGGTATGTACCAGCGGAATACCGCTGGGCTGCGCGAAGGCATCGGCAAGGCCGGCGATGCCTGGTGGCGGGGTTACGAGACCGTCGAGGGCGTTCGTCAGAACGTCGCCGGGCTGTTCCAGCGCCGGGCCGAGGCCCCGCCGGAGGATGTGGCGGCGACCATCGAGGAGGTCGTTCAGGGGCGGACCCCGGATCGGGATGCCCTGGGCAAGACGATCCGCTGGGCGCTGGAGCATGAGGATCAGGTCGATGCGGCGCTGATGCGCCGGTTGCGTGAATTGGCACGCCGGACAATGGAGAGGGCCGAGTAAGCATGGCGCAGCTCGAGGGCGGGTGGAAGAATCAGGGGCTCACGGACCAGGAGCGTGCCCTGGACGGCAGAGCTGTCATGGCGGCGCAGGATAGCCAGCGCACGTTCGAGCGGATCCGTGCTCAAGTCCCACGCTGGTCCCCGGAGCGCAAATCCCGCCTGGTCACGCGCTTGGCCGAGGAGGGCCTGAGCCCGACACAGATCCGGCAGCAGATCACCCGTCTTGGCGTCGATCCCGCCGAGGTGGAGGGGACGCTGGCGAAGCTGCCGCAGCCGGTGACCGCCGGCGCCCCGATAGCACCCCGCCAGGAGCCGGCTCCCGCCGAGGCAGCCACCCCGGAGCCGTCACCGCAGCCCGAGCCCACCGCGCAGCCGAGCGGCCCCGAGGACTGGTCGGACCTGATGCGTGGCCTGGATGAGTCGGTGCATCGCAAGGCCGTGGCCGAGCGCCATGCCGCCGAGCGCACCGTCGCCGGCCATCTGGTCGAGGCGCCGAAGGCCGTGGCCCGTGGCGCTACGGGCGCCCTGGGCGAGACGCTCAAGGGCCTTCAGCTTGATGCAGACCGGATGGAGCATCGCCGGGGGGTTGGCCCGGATCGCCCGGTGGAGGAAGGCAGGCTGTACCGGGCCGGCGAGTTCTTCTCCGAGGGCGTGCGGGAGCGCCTGGCGCCGCACCCGGCCTATGAGCAGAGCTTCGTGCAGCAAGCGGCCGAGGGTGGCGGCTCGCTGGCGTTTTACGCCGGCCTGGCCGTGGCGGGCAGGGGTGCGGGTATGACCCGGGGTGGGGCGCAGTACGTCGCCCCGGCGCTCTCGGCGCAGGCGGCCGGTCAGTCCGAGGCGTATCAGAACGTCAAGCAGTTCATGGAGGAGAACCCGGAGCGGGCGGCCGAGCTGGGCATTGACGATGAGTACGCCCTGGAGCTTTCCGCGGAGGGCCGTCTGCCGGGTATCGTGCAGATCCTCTCCCTGGGGCCGATCCTGCGTCAGATCCCGGAGCCGATGCGCCCGTCGGCCAGCGCCTATCTGTTGCGCCGCATGGCTGAGGCCGGCGTGACCGAGTACACCGTCGAGAATGCCGGCGCGCTGTTGCAGAACCTTCTGCGCCGTGAGTACGACGAGGACCACCCCATTTGGGACGAGGTGCCCGAGCGCGGCGAGACGGCGGCCGTTGGCGCCGCAGCCCTCCAGGCGCTCCTGTTCCCGCTCCAGCGCCGCGGTGCGCGCGGCCCGTCGGCCACCCGTGACACCGAGCAGGATGCCCCGCTCGATTCGCTCTACGGCCAGGAGGAGCAGTCGCCCACGGCCGCGTCCGAGCGATTCGAGCGTGTGCAGCCGGAGGATGATGCGTACAGCCAGGCGGACACGCCGCTGGAGCAAGAGCAGCCGACCGAGTACGAGGCGGGCTGGGTGGCCCGACCGGGCACCTACGCGGATCCGGTTGCCGAGGGCGAGGAGCCCGCGCAGCAGGCGCCGCACGCCGAGCCGTCGATGGCCGCCGATGAGATCGGGGTGGAGTTCCCGATGCAGGAGGTGCCGGTCGCGCAACTCCAGCTTTCGCACGACGTGCCACAGTTCAAGCGCGGGGCGGATGAATCGGGGGTGGTCGAGCCCCTGGGCGGTCAGTACGAGCGCCTGGGCACGGCGCCAATCCTGGTATGGGAGCGTGAGGACGGCCGCCAGGAGGTGATTACCGGGCGGCACCGGCTGGATCTGGCTCGGCGCACCGGTGAGCAGACCATTCCGGCACAGGTCGTGCGCGAGGCCGACGGCTTCACGCGCGAGGATGCCATGGTCGCGGATGCGGAAATGAACATCCGCGACGGACAAGGGGAGGTTGCCGACTATGCGGCGTACTTCAAGCAACGCGGAACGGATGAGGCGCAAGCGCAACGCCGAGGCTTACTCGAACGCGCTAAGGGCCGAGATGGATTCGCCATCGCGTCCCAAGGATCGGAAACCCTTTATCAACTACACCAGAGTGAGCAGATCGGGGACCGGCAAGCGGCAGCGGTAGCCCGGGCAGCACCCAAGGACGAGCGGCTGCAGGCGCTCGGCATCGAGCGCATCCAGCGCGGGGAGAGCATCGAGACGGCCACCGCCATGATGCAGGCGGTGCAGGCGATGGGCGCCGAGGGCCGCGGGCCCGAGCAGGTGGATCTGTTCGGGCTCGACGACTCGGCCATGCGTCAGGCCGAGGAACTGGCGAAGAAGGCCGCCGCGCGGCAGCGGGAGATCAGCGAGGACATCCGGCTTCTGCGCAACCCGTCGAAGAACCCGCAGCGCGCCCGCGAGCTGGGGATCGACGTGCAGGATGAAACCGGGGCCCGCGAGCGGCTGCGCTCCCTGGAGGCCGAGCGCGAGCGGTGGCAGCGCTGGCACACCGACCCCGAGCTTCGCCGCTCGCTTCTCCAGCAAACGCAGGGCGAGGCGCCAGCGCAGGAACCGGCGCAGGAGCAGCAGCCCCCGGGGCCGGTTGCCGAGGGGCAGACCGACCTGTTGGGCCAGGCCGTGCCCGAGCAGCGCGAGGCCCCGGCCGAGACTCCCACCCCGACGCAGGGCGACATGATCGGTGGCGCCACGCCGGAGCAGCAGCGCCTTCACGATGAGCAGCGCGCCGTCGATGAGCGCCTATCCGGCGGAGAGGCCGGCCACGTCCCGGCCGGCGCCGGCGAGGGGGCGCTGTTCGATGGCTCGCAGGCGCAGACCGACATCGCCGACGCCCAAGCCGCCCCGGGACTGGTCTACAAGGCCGATGGCAGCCCGTACCCGACGCAGGCCGCCGCCCGTGCCGCCGCGCGCAGCCGCAAACTCCCCGACCACACCCCGGAGCAAGTGGGCGAGGGCGCCTGGGCGCTTCGCCCCCCGCAGACGGAGGCCGAGCCGAGCGCGCAGACCGCCGCCCCGGCCGAGGCCAACCCCGAGCCGTCCCCGGAGGCCGTGGCCGAGCCGACGCCGGAGCCCCAGCCCGTCGCGGAGCCGGCCGCGACCACCCCGAGCGAGCCCTTCACGCCGACGCACGAGGCATCCGACGGCGAACTGGTCCGCGCCCTGGAGGACGAGGACGGGGTGTACGTCAACCAGGCCGGTGAGGAGATCATCGACTCCGATGCGCGCCCGCTCCCCGCCGAGCGCCAGCAGCCGGTGGAGGCCGCCGAGCAGCCGGCAGCCGAGCAGACGGCCGCCGAGCCCGCGGCAGCGCAGGGCGCCGAGGACACGGCGAGCGCCCTGGGCCTCGATGGTGACCTGTACCACGGCACCGCCGCCGGCATCGACTTCGACCGCTTCGACGCCGAGCGCTCCGGTTCCGGCGTCGGCATGAACGCCTTTGACCAGGGCGATCACTTCTACCTGACCGAGAGCCGCCGGGCCGCCGAACTGTTCGGCCAGTGGGCCGAGAACAAGCGGGAGTTGCAAGCCTCGCGGATGCCGCCCGATGACGCACGCGGCTCGGTGCTGACCTTCCGCCTGGCCCCGGATGCCCGCGTGATGCAGGTCGAGCGGATGCCCCGTGGCCGGGACCGTGCGCAGCAGGTGATCGACCAGGCGCAGGAGCAGGGCTGCGACGCCATCGCCTTCCCCGAACGCGGTTTCGAGACGGTGGAGGGCTCGCTGGATGTCTACAACCTGATCCGTTCCGAAGGACTCCCGCGCACCCTGATCGTGCTCAACGAGGATGCGTTCACCCGGACCCGGGATGAGGCGCAGGCCGCGGCCATTGATGAGCAGCAGCCCCGGCATATCCTTCGCGCACTCGGCGCCCCGCTGCCGCGCTCGAACGAGTCGAAGGGGGATGCCCGCAAGCGCGCAGAGAAGGCCCTGGAGGCGGCGCGTCGGATCGACGAGGGGGTGGACCGGCTCACCGGCAAGACGATCAAGGAGCAGATCCTCGCGCCCCTGGGCCTGGCCAAGAACGGCCGGGTGGCCGAGATCCGCGAGCGCGTGAAGCAGTGGCGCCGCGAGAACCCGGACTCGGCCCTCACCGAGCGCGCAGAGATCGCCCGGCGCTACGATGCCGGCGAACTGAGCGTGGCGGACGCCCGGGAGCAGGGTCTAATCCGGCAGCATCCCGGCGCTTTCCCGAAGAAGGTCCGCTCCCTGCTTCACGACACCGGCAACACCGGGGCCTACGACTGGCAGAAGGGCCTGGAGGAGTTCCTGGAAGCCCGCGGCGATCAGAACGTCCAGGACAGCTATAACCTGAACCGTGAGGTCGCCGCCGGCTACTTCGACGGCGGCGAGATTGGCGAGATCCCGACCCACTTGCGCCGGGTGCTCGCTGCCCGTGAGTTCGGGCTCGACGTTCCCGCCAAGGCGTGGGCGGCCTACGAAGACCTCTCCGATGTCCGCGCCGAGCGAGAGAGCCGCCAGGGACAGCCCTCCGAGCGCGAGCAGGAGCGTCAGCGGCAACAGGAGGAGCAGGCCCTCGATGCCGAGCGCCTGATGGAATACGACCGGGGCCACGAATCCGGTCGGCGCAAAAAGGCGATCAGGCGGGAGGCCGCGCGCCGTTTGCGTGAGCAGATGGAGCGTGCCGGCGATCCGCAGGTGCGCCGCGAGCTTGAGTTGGCGCTGTACGTCGCCGACCGCGGGAGCTTTACGGACGAGCATGGGCGCAAACTCCTCTCCAACATGAGCCCCCGTGCCCAAGAGCAGGCCCGGGAACTCAAGCAGCAGATCATCGAGGAGGTGCGCCGCGACACCCAGGGCCGGGATACCGAGTCCCTGGAGCGCGAAACACAGGAGGCCGAGGGGGGCTGGCTGCGTGCGCGGTGGCGGCGCATGGAGAATTACCAGCGCCAGCGCATCGCGGAGGAGGCCGGGGAGGCGGACCCGGAGTGGACCAGTCGCCAAGGGCATGAGCAGATCAGCGCATCCACCCTGGAGCGACTGCGCCCGCTCATCGAGCGCGATCACAGCGAGGACTCCCCGCGCACGCGCCTGGAGCAGATGCGCCCGAGCGAGCGCGTCCAACTCGCCCGGCGCGCGGGCCTGGAGGCGCGCAAGGGGCTGGCCGCCCCCCATGTCCTACGTGAGAGCGACGTGGAGGCGCTTGCCCGGCAACTGGAGCAGGAGTCGCCTTCGCGGGTCGGTCAGGCGGCCGCCGAAACCGAGACCGCCCCGAGCGAGGCGCAGCCTGATGCTGCGGTGCCAAGCGATCCGGCTGCCGAGCCCGCCGACTCCCTGGCCGGTCAGCTTGCGGCAATGGACGAGGCCGAACTGTCGGCGCTGTTCGATGAGGTGGCCGCGGAGTCCGGTGCCGCGCAGACCGAGCGCCCCCAGGGGGCCCGGGCCAAGACGGCCGAAAAGCCCGATGGTAAGAAGCGCCCGCGCAAGCAGCAGGCTCGCGCCGAGCAGCAGGAGTCGGTCGAGCGCACGGCCGCGGAGATCGCCAAGAGCATGGGCGGGAACCTCTCCAGCGCCGGGCAGGAGGCGGTGGCGGGGCTTGCCGCGCTGTTCGGCACCAAGGCCGGGCGGCTGAGTTCGGGGCTGTCCTTCGATGAGAACACCTACCAGCAGGCCAAGCCGCACTTTCAGGCGATGCTCCGCGACTTCCAGGCCGCCGGGAAGGATCTGCGTGCGTTCATCCGCGCGGTACTCGATAATTTCGGGACGGGAATCAAGCCTTACGTCCTGCGCTTTGCGCGGGATCTGCAAGAGGGGCAGGGCCATGGAGTTTCAGATGCCGTATCTGCGGGCCATGCAGGAGCGGGCGCCGCAGATGTACCGCGAGCTGATGCGCTCCGGGAAGATGGAGGAACACCTCCAGGAATTGACCAAGCAGGCGTACCAAATGTACCGGGAACTGACCGCCAACGCGCCGAAGCTCCCGAACGGGGTGGTGAAACAGCCCCACAGGCGGGAGGCCGAGGAGATCGTGCGCGAGACGTTCATCGACTTCGAGAGCGACCCGGACGAGATCCACAGAACTTTACCGTAGAGCCCGGCGGGCTCCAGGAAACCCGCGGTCCGAAGCAGAAGGCGCGGGATAACCTGCGCGCCATCGAACTGATCCAGGCCCTTGAGGCCGAGGGTCGGCCGGCCACCCCGGAGGAGCAGGCGCAGCTTGCCCGCTACATCGGCTGGGGTGGGCTCAAGGGTGCGTTCCCGGACGCCCAGGGCGAGTACGCCAAGGGCTATCGGGACATCGGCACCCGACTGCGCGAGCTACTGAGCGATACCGAGTACCGCACCGCCGAGCGCAGCTTGCAGTACGCCCACTACACCTCGGAGACGGTCACCCGGGGCATGTGGGATCTGGTCCGTCGGCTCGGGTTCGACGGCGGCCAGGTGTTCGAGCCGGGCATGGGTGTCGGCAACTTCCCGGCCACCATGCCCGCCGACGTGGCGGCGCGCACGCACTACGCCGGCCTGGAACTCGATCACATCACCGCGCGCATCGCCCGGGCGCTCTACCCGCGCTGGGGCGTGCGCCAGGACGACTTCACCCGGGCCCCCTTGCCGCGGGATACCTTCGATCTGGTGATCGGCAACCCGCCGTTTGCCGACATCCCCATCCGCAGCGATTCCCGATACCCGCAAGGGTTCCTCCTGCACGATTACTTCTTTGCCAAGTCCCTCGATGCGGTGCGCCCCGGTGGGCTCCTGGCCTTCGTCACGTCGGCCGGGACCATGAACAAGGCCGACGCCAGCGCCCGCGAGTACCTGGCTGATCGGGCCGATCTGGTGGGCGCGATCCGTCTGCCGGGTGCCGCTTTCGAGAAGACCGCCCACACCTCGGTCACCACCGACATCGTGGTGCTGCGCAAGCGCCTGGAGGGGGAGCCGGCTGGGGATCGTAGCTGGACGGAGACGGTTGAGGTCACGCTCCCGAACAAACAGGGGCAGTCGATCACCGGGCGGATGAGCCGCTACTTCGCCGAGAACCCGGACATGGTGCTCGGCGAGCAGGGCTTCTTTGACCCGCTCTACGAGAATCGCTACGCCGTGCGCGGGGTCAAGGGCCAGCCGCTCGACAAGGCCCTGGCGCGGGCCATCGAGCAGTTCCCCGAGAACGTCATGGCCGAGGGGGTGACCCAGGACGAGCGGGCGGAGATCGACTTCGGCACCGATCAGAAGAAGGACGGCTCGTTCTACTTCGACGGCGAGCGGCTGATGCAGGTGCGCGATGGTGTCGGCGTGCCGGTGCAGGCCCGCGGCAAGGGGCAGGCGGGCATTCCCAAGGGGCATATCGAGCGCATCCGTGGCCTGGTCCCCATCCGTGATGCCCTGCGCGCGGTCTACGCCGCGGATCTGGCCGGGCAGCCGGATAACGCCAAGGTCGCCCGGGCGCGGCTCCACGAAGCCTACGACGCCTTCGTGGAGCGGTTCGGGCCGATCAACAAGCTCGAACGCCAACACCGGCGCCCGACCATCGTTCAGCAGGAGGCCGCCCGCGCGGAGGCACGCGAAGAAGCCCGGTATGCCGGGGAGGTCTGGCGCGAGGGCGACTTCGACGCCTCGGGGATGATTGCCGAGGGGGCCTCCCTGACCAAGATCGCCGCCGCGCGCAAGGCCGCCCGCGAGCAGGCCGAGCGGGAGGGGCGCAGCTTCGACGAGGGGAGCTTCGACCCGGCCGCCATGGAGGATCTGGTCATCGAGAAGCGGGAGAACATCGACCCGTTCATGGATGACCCCGAGAGCTACCGCCTGCGCGCCATCGAGGTCTACAGCGAGGAAACCGGAGAGTCGGGCAAGAGCGATGTTTTCTTCGAGAACATCATCACGCGCGAGCGCGCGCCCGAGATCCGCTCGGTCAACGACGCGATGCTCCATGTACTCAACCGCAAGGGCCGGCTCGACATCCCAGAGATCGCCGCGCTCTCGGGTAAGTCGCAGACGCAGGCCATCGAGGAGCTAGGCGAGAGCATCTTCAAGCTCCCCGGCACCGAAGACACCTACGTCCTGCGCGATGCGTACCTCTCGGGCAACGTGCGCGAGAAGTTGCGCCGCGCCGAGGCGGCGGCGGAGAAGAACCCCGAGTTCGAGCGCAACGTCGCCGCCCTGGAGGCGGTGCAGCCGGTCGATCTAACGCCTTCGGAGATCAGCGCCACCCTGGGCGCCCCGTGGATCCCCGAGGCAATCGTTGAGCGGTTCGCCACCGATGGGTTAGGGCTTCGCACGCTCACCGCGCGCTATACGCCGAAGCTCGCCTATTGGGAGGTCAGTGGGGATAAGGGATCGGCGGCGTCCACCGCCGAGTGGGGAACGGCGGACCTGTCGGCCACCGAACTGATCGAGCACGCGCTGAACCGGCGCACGCCACAGGTCACCCGCTCGGAAAAGCTCGCTGACGGCACCCGGACCACCTGGGTCGATACCGAGGCCACACAGGCGGCACAGGACAAGCTCAAGACGATCAAGGAGAAGTTCTCGACCTGGGCCTGGGAGGACGAGGGCCGGGCCGCGGAACTGGCCGAAATCTACAACGAGCAGTTCAACTCGACGGTCGTGCGCGAGTACGACGGCTCCTACCTGACCACGCCCGGCGTCTCGTCCGCTTGGCAGTGGCGCCCGCATCAGAAGCGGGTGATCGCGCGGATCATCCAGTCGGGCAACACCTACATGGCGCACGGCGTTGGCGCCGGAAAGACCTCGGCGATGATCGGCTCGGGCATGGAAATGCGCCGGCTCGGGCTGGTGAACAAGCCCATGTACGTGGTCCCGAATCACATGCTCGCGCAGTTCACCAAGGAGTTCTATGAGCAGTACCCCACGGCACGCATTGCCGTGGCAGATGAGCGGCGCTTTCACACCAGCCGGCGCAAGCAGTTCATCGCCAACGTGGCGAGCGAGGACCTGGACGCCATCATCATCACCCACTCGGCGTTCGGGATGATCCCGGTCAGCAACGAGTTCCAGGACGGTCTGATCCAGCAGCAGATCGACGACTACCGCGAACTGCTTGAGCAGATGGACAAGGATGCCGAGAACCGCATCACGCGCTCCCGGTTGCAGAAGCAGATCGAGCGCCTGGAGCAGCGGCTTACCGGCAAGGCGGAGAAGGCCACGGACCAGGTATTCACCTTCGAGGAGATGGGGGTGGATTTTCTGTTCGTGGACGAGGCCCACTACTTCCGCAAGCTGGACTTCGCCACGAAGATGTCCGGCGTGAAGGGGGTCAGCCCCGAGGGCTCGAAGGCGTCGTGGGATCTGTACGCCAAGAGCCGCCACCTGGAGCGGGTGAACCCGGGGCAGAACCTCGTGCTGGCCTCGGGGACGGCCGTGACCAACACCATGGCCGAGCTCTACACAATCAGCCGCTACCTCCAGCCGCAGGAGTTGGAGGCGCGCGGGCTGTCGCACTTCGACGCCTGGGCCGGCGCCTTTGGCGATACGGTCACGGACCTCGAGCAAGACGCCGCCGGCAACTACAAGTCGGTGACGCGCTTTGCCAAGTTCGTCAACGTCCCGGAACTGTCGAACATGGTTCGCCAGAACATGGACGTGGTGACCAGCCAGCAGCTTGGCGAGTACGTCACCCGGCCCCGGTTGCGCGGGGGCAAGCGGCAGATGAACCTGGCCGAACGCTCGGAGGCGCTGGTCGAGTATCAGGCGAAGCTGGCCGCGCGGATGGAGGCCATCGAGCGGCGCAAGGGCCCGCCGGAGCCTGGCGACGACATCATGCTCTCGGTCATCAACGATGGGCGCCATGCCGCCATCGACATGCGTTTGGCCGACCGCGAGGTGAGCGAAGACCCGGGCAGCAAGCTCAACATGCTCATCGACAACGTGGCCGAGATCCACCGGCGCACGAGCGCGCAGCCGTTCTACGAGCCGCGTGCCGATGGCTACAGCGAGACCCCGGTGGACGCTGGCCCGGCCACGCAGATGATCTTTGCCAACCTCGGGCTCTCGGGCACACGGGGCTTCTCGGTGCCGAACTACATCCGCGCCGAACTGGCCCGCCGCGGGGTGCCGCGCTCAGAGATTGCCGACATCCGCGACTACAAGACCCACGCCGCACGGCAACGGCTGTTCAACGACGTGAACGAGGGCAAGGTCCGCGTGCTCATCGGCTCGACGGCCAAGATGAGCACCGGCGTCAACGCCCAGCGCCGGCTCTACGCGGTCCATAACCTCGACCCGCTTTGGTACCCGGCCGACGACGAGCAGCGCAACGGCCGGATTCTGCGCCAGGGCAACATGAACCCCGAGATCGAGATTCACGACTACTCGACCAAGGGCACCTACGACTCGACCATGTGGCAGATGATGGAGCGCAAGGCGCGCTTCATCGAAGGCTTCTTCCGCGGCGACCCGACGCTGCGCGATATGGATGACCTGGGCGAAGCCAGCCAGTACGAGCAGGCCAAGGCGCTCTCGACGGCCGACCCGCGGATCATGCAGCTCACCGAACTGCGCCAGAACCTTGAGCGTGAGCAGCGGCGCAAGGCGGCGCACCAGCGCGAGCAGTCGGTGATCCGTCAGCGGATCAACCGCGCACAGATGAGCCGCCAAACCTCGGTCAACCGGATCCCGCGCATCGAGGAGGACATCGCCCAGCGCCAGGACACCAGCGGCGAGGCGTTCATCGCCAAGGTCGGCGATCAGGCGTTCACCGACCGCTTGGAGGCCGGCCAGGCGATGCTCCAGC
Source organism: Halorhodospira halophila (assembly GCF_016653405.1). NCBI lineage: Bacteria > Pseudomonadati > Pseudomonadota > Gammaproteobacteria > Chromatiales > Ectothiorhodospiraceae > Halorhodospira > Halorhodospira halophila. The sequence goes on along the minus strand of NZ_NHSN01000016.1, from coordinate 118,015 downwards.
GCATCGAGGAGTTGAAGCAGGGGCAGGGCATGGCGCCGCCGAAGAAGATCGGCGAGATCGGCGGCTTCGACATTATGGCGACGGTGTGGGGCACCCACGAGCGGTTCGCCGACGTGGGGCTCAAGCGTGCCGGCGACTACTCGGCCGACGTGCGCGTGAGTGGCTCGGCCCGGGGTCTGATCCAGTCGCTTGAGCACCAGCTTCGCGGGTTCGAGTCGGAGATCGAGCACCACCGCAAGCGCATCGCCGAGGCCGAGCAGGAGGTTCGGGAGTACGAGAGCCGGCTGGGCCAGGAGTACGACGGCGCCGAGCGCCTGGAAGACCTGCAAACCCAGGTGCGGGCCATCGAGGCGGAACTTGCCCGCGAGAGCCAGGAAGGCGGCGAGGCCGGCGGCAGCGAGGAGCGGTATGCCCGCGGCCTGTACCACGACCCCTGGCTCGGCATGGTCCCGCGGCAGGGCCCGTCGGAGCACTACACGCAGCGCCAGGGCGACGCGGTGGACTGGCACCACAGCAACATCGTGGTGGACATGGACGCCTACGACGCCGACAGCACCCTGCGCTACGTCCGCTACGGCGATGCGCACGAGGTGCGGATCAGCGGCTCGCCGGCCCTGGCGCCCTATGGCCGTGGGCGGGCGCAGATCCGGCGCATGGCCACCGAGATGGTCGAGCGCGGCACACCGGGCGATGTTCGCCTGCGCGTCGATGACATGGCGCTCGGGCACGAGATGGAAGGCGTGGACCTTGGTGCGCTGCGCGATTGGGCCGAGGGGCCGAGCCTCAAGCGGTCCTCGACCCTGGGGCAAGGGCTCCCGGTTGAGCAGGCCCGGCGCCACGTTGCCAAGGTCAGTGCCGGCTGGGACGGCCCGCGCCTGGAGACGGTGCAGAGCGTGCGCGACCTGCCCGCCGACATCCACGCGCTGGCCGAGCAGGCCGGGGCCCTGGAGGATATGCGCGGGGTCTACTACCGCGGGGTGATCTACCTGGTGGCGGATCGCCACGACAGCGCCCAAGCCCTGGAGCGGACCCTGCTGCACGAGGCGGTCGGCCACTACGGGCTGCGCAATCTCCTCGGCACCCGGATCCGCCCGGTGCTCAATCAGGTGTGGGCGGCCACCGGCGGGGCGCGGGGCAATCAGGCGATCATCGACAGCTACTTCGAGCCGGGCACCTTCGACCCGCAGAACGCCACGCACCGGGCGATCATCGCCGAGGAGCGCCTGGCGCAGATGGCCGAGGATGGCACCCATGCCAGCATCATCGAGCGAGCGGTGGCGGTACTGCGCGAGTGGCTGCGCGGGCTCGGGCTGACCATCCGACTCAACGACGCCGACCTGCGGGCCCTGTTGCGCCGGGCTCACCGCTCCCTGGAGGCGCAGACGCCGGATCAGATGGCCGGCGAGGCGGCCTTTGCCCGCCGCGGCCAGCAGGGCACCGAGGCGTTGGACCGGCAGCGCCAGGTCAGCGAGGCCATCCGCAAGGGCGCCCCGGTGGATCGGCTGTTCAGCGCGGTGTTCGACCTGACCGGCAGCACGGATGAGTACGGCCGCTTCCGCCCGGGTGTGCAACTGACCGAGCAGATCCGCAAGACGCTCCACGAGCGCACGGTGGACCCGGAGGGAATGTTCGGGCGCTGGCTGCACCCGCTGGTTGAGCGGGCCCGGGCCGGGCTCATCGACCGCTACGGCGTGCCCGAGTCATTCATCCAACGCGATGCCGCCCGAGAGTCGGAGAGCCGGCGGATCCTCGGGCAGATGGAGGGGTTGGTCGAGCAGATTCAGAAGGCCAACCTCAGCCGCGAGGAGCGCCTGGTGCTCCAGCGCGTGCTCGATGAGGGCGAGGTGCCGACCGAGGCGCTGGAATCGCTCTCGGTGCCGATCCGCGCCGCCCTAGATGACCTGACCGGGCAGATGATCGAGCTTGGGCTGATAAAGGCCGATAGCGCGATCACCGACTGGCTGCACCGCAGCTACCAGAAGCACGAGGCGGAACTCTCGGGACTTCCGAAGTGGATGCACCAGGCGCAGCGCAAGCACCGCAAGAAGATCGGCGGCGACTCGCTGCGGATGCGCGGGCTCAAGGAGGAGGTCACCACCGAGCGGCTGCTTCGCAACGTGCCCCGCGACTGGTGGGGCCGGAAGCTGCGCCCCGGCCAGGCCGACACCCACCTGGTCGGCACCGAGTGGGTCATGCTCGACCGCCTGGAGTACACGCCCGAGGGCATGGACCCGCTCACCGGCATGGACCCGGCGCAGCCGGCCCAGCGCCGCGTGCGCGAGCGCGTGTTCTGGCCCGCCGACCGGGAGCTTCCGGCGCGCTTTGACACCTGGGAGAGCCGCGGCACCTTCGAGGTGGCCGGTACCCGGGGCGAGAAGCTGATCCTCCGCCGTGACTACACCCGGGCCGAGCGGGAGGACATGGGCCAGGTTCTCGACGTGCGCTACAACCTCATCAAGAGCTTCCAGCTTCTCGCGCACGACATTTCCAGCGCCCGGTTCTTCTCCGACATCGCCAAGAACCCGGATTGGGCCAAGCACGAGCCGACCACCGAGACCGGCGAGGCGCCGGAGATCGTCAACGCCGAGGAGGCGCGGCGGCTCTCGACGTTCGTGGGCGTCGATTGGGTGCGGGTGCCCGAGACCCGGGTGGCCAAGGGCGCCAAGGCATTCAAGTGGGGTGATCTGGCCGGCATGTACGTGCGCCCGGAAATCTGGCGCGACCTCAACGAGCTGGACATCATGCAGACGCCGGGGACGTGGCGAAAGCTGCTGACCCACTGGAAGCTGAACAAGGCCCTGGCCCTCGATACGCCGATCCCGACTGCGGACGGATGGACCACGATGAGGGAAATCCAGGAGGGCGACACACTGTTCGATGAGAACGGAAAGCCCTGCACGGTCTTGGAGGTGAAGGACGTTCAGCACGGCCGACCCTGTTACCGGGTAGAGTTCTCGGATGGGACCAGCATCGTGGCCGACGATGAGCACTGGTGGTTCACGAACCACCGTAACGATGGGGGCGCCGTTCGTACCACTGAGGAAATCCGCAACACGCTCACGATCAACCATCGGGGCGAAGCGGCCCATTCGATCCCGGTGGCCGGCGCACTGGAACTACCGGATGCCGACCTACCCTTGCCGCCCTACGCGCTGGGGGTTTGGCTTGGAGACGGCCACAAGAGAAGCCCCCGCTTATACGTTGGCGGCCAAGACCTGGAGGAGGTTGTCTCCAACCTGGAGTCATCCGGGGTGGTTTGCACCGCCCCGATAAAGGATAAGCGCAACAACGTCTATTCGTTTACGATTCAGAAGCAGCCTGGACGCTGTATCCGTGGCCACGACGACAGTCACCGCAACCCGAAAAACTGCGGTGAGTGCGAGCGAGAGGCCCGCCGAGAGAAATCCATCGGCGAGCCGATGTCTCCGGTAGTCAACGCGGACTTCGGGGACCGAATGCGTGACCTGGGTGTGATCGGCGATAAGCACATCCCCGGCGAGTATCTGCGGGCTTCGCAGCAGCAACGGCTGGAGCTTCTGCAAGGCATCGTGGACTCTGACGGGTGCATCACAACCAAGGGGGAGTGCATCATCATCAGCAGCTCCGAGCGTCTTGCCCGGGGCATCAAAGAGCTTGTGACCTCGCTCGGGTACAAGCCGACCCTGCGTCCGTCTGAGTCTCGCCTGAACGGAGAGTGCGTCGGCACACACTGGAGAATCTACTTCCGCCCGAACACGGATCGCCCCGTAGCCACAATCCGGCGCAAGGCCGAACGGATCCGGCCGGCCTCGGTCTCCCGGCGGCGCTCGGGGAACCGACAAATCGTATCCATCACCCCGGTCGATTCGGTGCCTGTGCGGTGCATTGCGGTCTCGTCGGAGAGCCACCTGTACCTAGCCGGCGACGGCATGGTGCCCACCCACAACACCGCCCGCTCGCCCGTGGTCCACGTCAACAACGTGATGTCGAACCTCGGGCTCATGGACCTGATCGACGTGCGTGTGCGTGACCTTGCCGCGGGGATCCGGGAGTTCGCGCACAAGGGGCCCATGTACCAGGAGGCGCGTGAGCATGGCGCCTTCGGCGGCACCTTCGTCCACCAGGAGATCCAGCGCGATGTGCTCGCGCCCATCGTCGATGAGATGCTGGCCGAGGCCCGGCGCGGTGAGGAGTCGATGGGTGGCCGGGTGCGCTTCCTCTCCCAGCTTGGTTACCGGCTGTGGGACGGGGTGAAGAAGGCCGACCGGCGCATGGTGGACTTCTACCAGGTCGAGGATGAGATTTTCCGCATGGGGACATACATGCGCCTGCGCGGCATGGGCATGGATGCGCCCGAGGCGGCCCGGCAGGCGCGGGTGCAGTTCCTCGACTACAACATCCGCGCCCCCTGGGTGAACGCCGCCCGGCAGAGCGTGCTGCCGTTTATCAGCTACACCTACCGCGCGGCGCCGGCCATTGCCACGGCCATCGCCCACCGGCCCTGGAAGCTCGCCAAGTACATCACCATCGGTTACCTGGCGAACCTGCTCGCCTTCGAGCTGGAGCCCGGCGACGAGGACGAGGAGCGGCGCACGATGCGCCCCGAGGTCCAGGGCATGACCTGGGCCTCGATCCCGTTCACGGACATCGGCTGGAACCGCATGGTGCGGTTGCCGTGGCGCGACCAGTACGACAACCCCATGTACCTCGACATCATGCGTTGGGTGCCGGCCGGCGATGTCTTCGACACCCAGCAGGGCGTCACCGGCGTACCGGCCTGGCTGCAGATGGGTGGCCCGCTCCAGATCGGCTTCGAGCTATACCTGAACAAGCAGAACTTCACCGGGCAGGAAATCTACGACCCGCTCGCCTCGGACTGGCAAGACCGGCTCAATGCGCGCATGGGCTACTTGTGGCGTGCCTACGTGCCGAGTGGGGCGTACATCCCAGGCTCCTGGCACAATGCCTCACTCATGTCCGCACTGCGCGGCGAGCGCGACCTTCTCGACCGCCCGGCGAGTATCCCTCAGTCTCTCGCCTCCGGGGTCGGCATCAAGGCGCGCGGGCACGATGTGGACCTCGGGTACTGGTTCCGAAGCATGGAGATCGAACAGCGCCGGCGCGCGCTTCACGCCGAACGTCGAGCGCTGGAACGCGACTATCGGCGGAACGCTATCAGCTATCCGGCATATAACCGGGCGGTGAGGCGTGTTGAGGCAAAGACGAACCATCTGTCCAGTGCGGCGGCAGCAATTGCCCCGCGCTGATCGGCACCACCCGAGCTCAAAACACCCCTCGCTGACACGAGTCCTGTTGGTCGACACGCAGTCCCCGGTGTGACAAAGCGTTAGCAGGATTCTGTACGGCTTGATTGAGAACATCGGTTGGGTACACTGAGTCAATCGACGTTGACATGACCTTTAGGGTCGGTCGAGTGTTTAACGAGAGAAGGCCAAGGACAGGAAGTAGCAAGCGAAAGGAGGCAACGTGCCACAACCCATCGAAACTCATCAATTCGTTCGGGGGCGTGAGTACAACCGGGCTAGAGATATTCATAAGGTCTATGGCGGGCAGCGGCAGAGTGGAATCGTTACCCCCGCGGAGCACCCATTTATTTTTCTTTTCACCGGTAGCACCGGGTCCGCCTATGGCTATGAGGATGGCTGGTCTCCCGACGGCGTTTTCATGTATACGGGGGAGGGTCAAATAGGCGACATGGCTTTTGTTCGCGGCAACAAGGCTGTGCGAGACCATGCCCAAAAGGGGAAAGAGCTTCTCCTTTTTGAAACCCTAGAAAAAGAAAAGTCCGTTCGTTTTCAAGGTACTTTCTCTTGTGCGTCATGGGAGTTGCGACAGGGTAAGGACCGGGACGGCAATGATCGTCAGATCATTGTCTTTCACCTCGTGCCTCAGGAGTTGACGACCAGCGCGGATGTTGGTGATGAGGCTGCTGACTATGATGATCTAGAAAGCCTTCGCAGAGCGGCTTATGAGGCTTCACAGCAAACGGCTGCGTCCAGTTCTAAAAAAACCCGGGAGGAGTACCGGAGAAGGAGTGCCGCGGTTAAGAGTTATGTCTTAGCTCGTGCTGAGGGAATCTGTGAGGGATGTAACAGCAGCGCCCCTTTTCAACGCGCAAATGGATCTCCATACTTGGAGCCACATCACATCCTGCGCCTTGCTGATGAGGGGCCGGATGATCCGCGTTATGTCGCTGCCCTCTGCCCGAATTGCCACCGGCGATGCCATCATGGTGATGATGGCGCGCAATTCAATGAGAGGCTGTTAGCTCATATCCAAGAAATTGAGAAACAGGAACTATTTGAAAGCGCTTCATCTGTCAGGTGATGAGGTGACGATAACGTAGGATGTCTACCTCGCTCCCCGTGTGGCTCCAAACGAAGCGAGTTGCGATATTGGTCTCGCGTTCGCCGTCGCGGAGTTCGACCTCGACAAGCGCGTCAGGTGGCAACCCCCTCGGCGGTCGGTGTTGCTGACCAGTCCAATCGTTTTTGATCCACCGGGGAGCGTGGCCGCCCGGGTTAGGCATAGACCTATGTGGCATGTCGAGCGTGATTGACTCCCATCAAGGCAAGTGAAAGGCCGGGCTGCTCGGCTACCGAGGGGCGAGATGGTACCCTGATAAGCCTCGTGGGAAACGTACTCGCACTCTGCGCCCGAGGACAAGGATGGCCGAGCAAGCAGTAGACACGGAACACCCGGTCGAGCAGTTCATCAGCCGTTGGAGCGGTGTCGCGGGGACCGAGCAAGCCAACTCCCAACTCTTTCTCACCGAGCTGTGTGATGCCCTAGAGCTTCCGAAGCCCGATCCTGCCGGGGACCAGGCTGAGGAGAACGAGTACGTCTTCGAGCGGCGCCTGCATGAGCACGGCCCAGATGGTTCCGTCCACAACCGGAGGGCGGATCTCTACCGGCGTGGCTGCTTCGTTCTGGAATCGAAGAAGATCAGGGCCGGAGAGAACACCACCGGCTGGGACAAGGCCCTCAAGCGGGCGTTTGAGCAAGCCCAGGGCTACGTTCGGGCGCTGCCAGCATGGGAAGGTCGGCCACCGTTCATCCTGGTGGTCGATGTGGGGCAGGTCATCGAGTGCTACTCGGAGTTCTCACGTAGCGGCGGCAACTACGTCCCATACCCCAGCCCAGCTCAACACAGAATCCGCCTGGAGGATCTTCGGGATTCAGAGGTCCGCGAGCGCCTTCGGCTCGTATGGCTCGACCCGGACGCGCTAGACCTGTCCAAGCGCGCGGCGCGTGTTACCCGGCAGATCAGCGACGACCTGGCAAAGCTTGCGCGCTCGCTAGAGCAGGGCGGCTACGAGGTTGAGCGCGTCTCCCGATTCCTGATGCGGGCCATGTTTACGATGTTCGCCGAGGACATCGGCCTTATCCCCCACGGCCGCTATCAGGAAATGCTCCGGGAGGTACGCCAGGACCCCGAGGTGTTCCCGGATGCGATGCGAGCCCTCTGGGAGCGGATGCGGGATGGTGGGTTTGAGTCTCGTTGGTTGGTGCGCATCCCGCAGTTCAACGGCGGGCTCTTTGACGAGATCAACCCCATCCCTCTCAACACGGAGCAGCTTGATCTTCTGATCAACGCAGCCTCCCACGACTGGACCGAGGTGGAGCCGGCGATCTTCGGGACGTTGCTGGAGCGGGCCCTGGATCCCAAGGAACGGCATAAGCTCGGCGCCCATTATACGCCCCGGCCATACGTTGAACGCCTGGTCCTGCCGACGGTCGTGGAGCCCTTGCGCGAGGAGTGGGCAGACGCACAAGCGCAGGCGGCAATGCTGCTTGCCCAGGGCAAGGAGAAGGAAGCCCGGGAGGCCGTAGAACGCTTCTTCGGTCGGCTGCTGGAAACGCGCGTGCTCGACCCGGCCTGCGGCTCGGGCAACTTCCTCTATGTGGCGATGGAACACCTCAAACGGCTGGAGGGTGAGGTCCTAGAGCTGCTCTCGGAGCTGCGTGGTGGGCAAACGGGGTTCGATGCCGAGGGCATGACCGTGGACCCGCACCAGTTCCTCGGTCTGGAGATCAACCCGTGGGCAGCCCATATTGCGGAAATGGTGCTGTGGATCGGTTACGTGCAGTGGCACTACCGAATCCACGGCCGGGTGGACAATCTCCCGGAGCCCATCCTGCGCCGGTTCCACAACATCGAGCACCGGGATGCGCTGATCGAGTACGACGATGTGGAGCCGCTGCTGAATGAGCATGGAGAGCCGGTCACTATTTGGGATGGTACCACCAAGCCCTCGCCGGTCACGGGTGAGCCGATCCCGGACGAGGCTTATCGCGCGCAGGTTTACCATTACATTAATCCCCGTCGGGCCGAATGGCCTCAGGCAGATTTTGTGGTTGGTAATCCGCCCTTTATCGGCTCGAAAAGAATGCGTGCAGCACTTGGTGATGGATATGTCGATGCAATTCGGTCGGCCTGGGGCGGGGAGGTTCCCGACTCAGCAGACCTTGTTATGTACTGGTGGCACATAGCGGCCAAATACGTTAAATCCGGGCAGGTTTTTCGCTTTGGGTTTGTGGCTACCAATTCATTACGGCAGACGTTCAATCGCCATGTGATTGCGAATCACGTAAGTTCGGATCCGCCTCTTTCTTTGGTTTTTGCGATTCCTGATCATCCATGGGTCGATAGCGCGGATGGGGCCGCGGTGAGAATCTCTCTGACAGTCGCTCAGAGTGGGAAGTCGCAGGGTGCGCTGCAAATGGTCACCAAGGAATCGCACCCAGACGGAGGCATTCCGAGAGTCGAGGTCAGCAGCAGCCAAGGGTTATTGAACTCAAACCTCACTGTAGGAGCTGATGTGGGTTCTGCTTTTCCCTTGGCATCCAATCGGCGCGTAACCAGTAACGGTTTTGCGCTTCACGGTGCGGGCTTTATTGTTACTCCGGACCAGGCTGAAGAATTGGGTTTAGGGTGTGATCCAGAAATTGCGAAACGCATCCACCCATACCGCAACGGCCGGGATATTATGCAGACCCCGCGTGGGGTGATGGTTATCGATCTTTTCGGGCTCAGTCAAGAGGACGCACGCTATCGTGTGCCTGCTCTGTATCAATGGGTTCGGGATCGCGTAAAGCCGGAGCGGGATCAGAACCGCCGTAAGAGCATACGCGAGAACTGGTGGGTTTTTGGATGGCCACGCCCCGAGTGGCGCAAAATAAGTAGTGGGGTCGAGCGCTATATTGCTACGGTTGAAACCGTGAAGCACCGGATTTTTACATTTCTTGATCAGTCAATTGTGCCAGATCACATGCTGGTCAACATCGGGGTTGAAGACGCTTTCTACCTGGGTGTGCTTTCAAGTCGAGTCCATGCTGCGTGGGCACTGGCCGCTGGTGGCACGCTGGAGGACCGGCCAAGGTACAACAAAACCCGATGCTTTGAGACGTTCCCTTTCCCAGCGCCGGACCATACTCTGGAGCATCGCATCGCTGTGCTCGGCGAACGGCTAGATGCACAACGCGCTGAACGCCAGGCACGAGACCCAGGCCTTACACTCACCGGCATGTACAACGTCTTGGAGAAGATCCGCGCCGGAGAGAAACTGACGAAGAAGGAACGCACGGTCCACGAGCAGGGGCTGATCTCGGTACTTGCGGAGCTACACGATGAACTCGACCGGGCCGTATTCGAGGCTTATGGCTGGGAGGATCTCGCAGATGTGCTCGTCGGCCGTCCCGGCGCGACCACGCCGCTTCAAAACAAGCCCGAGGACCAAGAACAAGCCGAGCAGGATCTGCTGCAGCGCCTAATAGACCTCAACGCCGAGCGCGCCGCTGAGGAGGCGCGCGGGCATGTGCGCTGGCTGCGTCCCGAGTTTCAGGCGCCAGACGAGGCGGGGGACCAGACGAGTGAGAGCAGCGAGCACGAGGCGGAGCAGACCGAGTTGGCCGCGGTTTCAACTACCGCAGAGACGGCGGGCAAGAAGCCGACCTTCCCGAAGAATACGGGTGATCGCATCCGGGCGGTTCGGCAGGCCCTCTCAGAAGGGCCTCAAACGACCGCCAGCATCGCGGCCCGCTACACCCATCGGCCTAGCAAGGCCGTCCAGGCTGCCCTTGAGGCCCTGGAAGCTATCGGCATGGCGAGCCATGAAGGCGAGTTGTGGTGGGAGACCTAAACGAAATATGGCGTGCTTTTCCACCGCAAGGCTGGACAACTTTATACTGGGTAGGGAAGCCTCAACCAAGTGTTCTGCAGTGACTCCGGCCTTTCCTCCGCTGCGCTATACACATTAAGCGTTTTGCTGGATGTTTCCGGCCCCACATGTGCCACCGTTAAATCTCCTTGAGGTTCGTAGGATGTCCGAATGGGATAAAGATATAGCGGCGTTAGATTTGAGTGACCCTGAAAAAAATGGGTTGCAGGTATATAGGAACTACACAACCGCATTCGAGAAAAGGCGCGCCAAAGAGTTTTCTGAAGAGGTCAACGCGGAGTCTTACAATATTTCGGGCTTGGACGGGGTCTGTGACGCAATCGCGTCTGATGATGAAAGGTTTCTTCCGGTGATAGCTTGTGCTTTCTCCGATGAAGCTCTCCATGAGATGTACAAGCGTGAAATACCCAAAGGGATCCCAGGAGGCAGGGACAGCCTCTTTGCCGGCTACGGACCATTCTCAAGTCTCTCAAAAAGAATACAGGTTGCCTGCGCCTTTGGCTGGCTCAGCGAAGACATACTCCAGGATATAGATTCACTGAGAAAGATCAGGAACAAAATTTCCCACTCATGGGATCATGAGTCGCTATCAGGGTATGCTGAACAGGCTCCCATATCTAATATCACTCCTATCGAAGAAATATTCAAAGAGCATCAAGCGTGCTTATTATTTTCCAATGTTAAAAGTCTAGACGCTGTTGGCCGCCTGCGGGTCCGAACCATCTGGATTCTCGGTCGGCTATTTTATGAGTCGCTACTATACCCTCGCGCCTTGAAGAAAAGGCTCCACCCGCATGGGGTCCTCTACGGACAGTACCATCCAGAGCTATTATCAAAGGTGTCAGGGGTGTGTAGTGAGTACAGCAGGAAAGTGCTTGGGAGCACAATTTAAAAAGGGCGTCGAAGCAATTTGCTTTTCGGCGGCCACTTCACAAGCAACCGGTTACGCAATCATTAAAGAGAAGGAGTAGTGATGCCGGCTGGTAGGCCCCAAAAAGAGTTCCACCAGTATCTTACGGAGCCCACTAATGCTCACGTAGGGCATGATGTATATATTGAATCTCCTGCAACGGCTTTTCTCTATTACGCAGTGCAAGCGAAAAAAACGGTGGACCTGTGTGCACGCAACCTTCCAACGTATAGTAGCGGGCGATATACGAAAGCATCGCTAAATGCCATGCAAAACTTGGTTGCTTCAATGTTACCAGCTTTGATGGGTCACTTCGAAACGTTTCAGAGGCACCTTTTCGCAGGCCTATTTGATCGCTCCGTTCATCTCCGAGATTTCTCTTCCGAACAGTTCTTTCGTAAGCTGAATGGAAACAGGGAAGTGACGGTTAATGTTGTCAGACTGGCCGCCCATAGGAATACCGGGGTGGGATCGGTTGGCATGTTAGTAGCGGATAGCCTAGGCGGGTGGCATGATCCGAGAAAGGTTAATGATCATTTTCAGGCATTCTTTAAGCGTTTCAATTTATTCGGGAACCATGACATAGAACGCCTTAGAGTTCTTTGGCAGCTGCGGCATTCCATAGTTCATACAGGCGGGACTTTAACTCTCGCTGACGCTCAAAAGGTAACGTCTCTGGAAAGATTTGGGGAAACGCGGATAGCATTTGAAAACAACTTCATATTCGAGACCGCTCGCAAGCTACATCCAATTGTAAAAAGATCAACGGAGCGGTTGCATGCCAAGGCCAAAGGGCAGCTTCTACCAAATCGAACGGAACAAGATTTACAGGACATCGAAAAATTCTTTGAGGTTCGCTCTCCTGTTACTGTTTGGTTTTAGTGGATGATTTTTTTAGAAAAGTGCTCCAGCGCGAAAGGAAAGACGCCGTTCCCCCCCCCCGTCGTTGCTGTGTGTCTCTTCTGCTGCTGAGCACCGCCGTTTCGCATTTAGTAGGAGGGAGTAGTGAGCCATTTTCCCGGCGGCTCCAAGAGTCGCGTGAACCGTGCCGGTGACAACGTACGCAAGGGGCAAGCGACGTTTGAGGACCTAAGTGTCATCGATGAGTGGCGCGCGGCTCACCGTCGCGTGCTCAATACATTTCAAGCAATTTTACGTACGCGGACCCAAGGCACACGTATTGTCGTTGGACAGCGACATAAACGAAAGGCTACGATTTTCGGAAAGTTGAACCGCCTACCCGACATGCAGCTTGCTCGCATGGACGATGTTGCCGGGTGCCGGTTGATATTTCAGTCTGTAGAGGATCTATACGCTTTCAGGGAAAGGTTTCACCGAGCACGGTTTAGGCATAGGCGACGGAACGCGCTCGACAAGTATGACTACATAAAGAACCCCAAGGAAACGGGCTACCGTGGTGTACACGACGTCTACAATTACGATGTTAACTCGACGACTGGCCGTTCTCTCCGCGGTTTAATGGTCGAAATCCAGTATCGCACTAACGTGCAGCACGCATGGGCTACCGCTGTCGAGGTTATAGGTTTTATAACGGAAAGCCAGCCCAAGTTCCAGGAAGGTGATCAGAGGTATCAGCATGTGATGGCACTTGCGAGTGAAGTTCTTGCAAGGGCGTTTGAGAACCGAACGGGTCCGTTCGCTCAGTTGAGCGACCAAGAGGTTGTGCGGCAATTTCTTGATGGGAATGAGGAGGTAAGTCTTCTGAATATGCTTCGGGGACTGAATTCCGCGAGCACTAATGTCTCTAAGAAGCGCAACACTATCCTGATATTCTCAGAATCTGGAGAATTACAGGTTCGCACGTATAAGGATTCGACGGATGCGCTCAGGGAGTTATTCGTTTTAGAGGAGGAAATGCCGGAGCATGACATCGTCTTGGTCAAAGCTGATACCTCTGAGGAAGTACGGTTTGCGTTTAAGAACTACTTCTCAGACGCTCAGGACTTCATAAACCTAGTTGAGGACGGTTGCGAACGGCTCTCAGGCAAAAAGCTGCATAAGCCCGCGTTGGCGAGCCAGCCCGTGCGGCAACCGTGATTCGCTGAACAAGGCGCAAAGCCCTGGAGCTGGCGTGGCCACTGAGCACGCCGCGGGGTACCGTCAAGAGAGTTGTAGCTCAAGGTGCGCGGCTAGGGGCTAGCGCGCCGCTAGAGCGTCGAGCAAGCCCACTCGCGCAGCGCGGTGCCGATAATCGAGCCAGTGACGGGGAAGACGACGAACACGCCTAGACCGATGCCGGCAAGCTGGTAGAGATAGTGCCGGTGGGTAAGGGCGTGGCGTCGCTTGCCCAGGGCATCGAGGCTCATGAAGGTGGCGAGCCCCGCGACAAAGGCGGGGATCACGGTGGCGGCGGTCAGCGCCCAGGCCAGGCCGTCGTCGAGGATGCAGTCGAGCCCGGTCATAGGCCGAGCATCAGGCCGAAGACCAAGGCCAGGGTGATGATATTGCAGACGGCCATCCGGCCGGGGTGATTCTCGTTGGCCCACATATTCCAGATGATGAACCCGAGTACGACGAGGAACTCCACGGCGCTCTCCGTGCGAGGGGGCGGCCGTGGAAGTATGGCAGATGCGAGGGTCGCTGCACTGCTGCACTGGTGCTGCAGCAGAGTGCAGCAGTTCGACTGGTCGGGACTGGTCGGGGTTTGTCAAAAACGTTGAAAAACAGGAACCTGGCGCGTAAAAAATTGATTAAAAAAGGGCCCGAAACGCACTCATAATGCGAAGGTCGGTGGTTCGACTCCACCCATAGCCACCAGATACCTTACCTGAGTCCTCCCCGTTTTATCCCCAAGTAATGGCCCGAGCGGCAAATGGCCAAAACCGCGGGGACGGCGGTGAGGCGTGCGAGGATTAGGGCCATCTGCGCTTTCCACCGCTGAATCTCCCTGTCTGGAGTGAGGCGCCAACGGCTACCAGGCTCCGTAGTATGATCCTGGTATACACGCGTCCGTGAGCCTGGTATGTCCCCACACCCCGCCCCATCCGACGAACGCCGCGGTCCCGCCGGGAGCGCGCTCGGCTATCTGGACTGGCTATTCAACCCCTTTCAGCGCCGCGATGCCCAGGCCGTCTACGACCTGCTCGGCACCGGTGCGATCACCGCCGAGGGACTCTATCTGAACCTGGGCTACTGGGCCGAGGAGGACGACCTGGATGCGGCCAGCGCTGCGCTGGCGCGGCTGGTGGCCGATACCGCCGGCTTCGGTCCGGAGGACACCGTCCTCGATGTCGGTTTCGGGTTCGCCGATCAGGACCTGCTCTGGGTGCGTAGTCACGAGCCGGCCCGGATCATCGGGCTGAACATCACCGCCTCCCAGGTGGCCGTGGCCCGGCAGCGGGTGGTCGAGGCCGGCCTAGAGGAACGCATCGAGCTCTGCGAGGGCTCGGCCACGGCCATGCCGCTGGCCGATGCGTCGGTGGACTGTGTGGTGGCCCTGGAGTCGGCCTTCCACTTCCAGACCCGGGCGGATTTCTTTGCCGAGGCGTATCGGGTCCTGCGCCCCGGCGGACGTCTGGTGACCGCCGACATCATCCCGCTGCCGCCGGCCAAGCGTGCCGTGGATCGGCTGCGTCAGCGCCTGTCCTGGTGGCTGGTGGCGAGCCGTTTCGCCATCCCCGAGGCCAACCGCTACACACGGCTCGCTTATCCCGGGTATCTGACCGCGGCCGGCTTCGTGGACGTGCACGTGCGCTCGATTCGCGAGCAGGTGTACGCGCCGCTGCACGCGTGGCTGCGGGCGCACCCGGAGACTCTCGAGCGGATTCATCCGGTGGCCCGTCTGCCGGCGCGCTGGGCGCGGCGGATGGATGCGGACCGGCTTTACGCCGGGTTGGACTACATCCTGGCCAGCGCCGTCCGGCCCTAGTGGGTGGGGGGCGAGGCACTTCGACGCCGACCCTGGTCCAGGCCACGCCTGAATCGGCTATCATGCCCCGATGACCATGGGAACGCACGACGAGGACAAGGTATTGCTGTCGGCCATCGATGATCCGGAGGATCTGCGGCGCCTGCCGCTGGAGCGATTGCCGGCCGTGGCCCAGGAGATGCGCGACTATCTGGTCGAGAGCGTCTCGCAGAGCGGGGGGCACCTCGCTGCCGGGCTCGGGGCCGTGGAGCTGACCCTCGCGCTTCACTACGCCCTGGACACCCCCCGCGACCG
Organism: Halorhodospira halophila; assembly: GCF_016653405.1. NCBI lineage: Bacteria > Pseudomonadati > Pseudomonadota > Gammaproteobacteria > Chromatiales > Ectothiorhodospiraceae > Halorhodospira > Halorhodospira halophila. The sequence goes on along the minus strand of NZ_NHSN01000016.1, from coordinate 102,741 downwards.
ACTGGTCTGGGACGTGGGCCACCAGTGCTACGCCCACAAGGTGCTCACCGGCCGGCGCAGCCAGTTGCCCCGCATCCGCCAGGCCGGCGGTCCCGCCGGATTCCCCGTCCGCGACGAGAGCCCCTACGACGCCTTCGGGGTGGGCCACTCCTCGACGAGCATCAGCGCTGCCCTCGGCATGGCGCTGGCCGAGCGTGCTGGCGGCGAGCACCGGCGTTGCGCCGCGATCATCGGCGATGGTGGCCTCAGTGCCGGCGAGGCGCTCGAGGCGCTTAACCACGCCGGCGACGTGAAGGCCGATTTGCTGGTCGTGCTCAACGACAACGAGATGTCGATCTCGGAGAACGTCGGCGCCCTGTCCAACTACCTCACGCGGCTGCTCTCCGAGCCGCTGGCCGGGCAGTTGCGCCGGGGTGCGCGGGACATGCTCCGCTACCTTCCGCCGATCCACGAGCTGGCGCGGCGCACCGAGGGTCACGTCAAGGGGCTGCTGGCGCCGGCTACGCTCTTCGAGGAACTGGGCTTCCACTACTTCGGTCCGGTGGACGGGCACAACGTCGAGGGGCTGGTCCGCGTGCTGCGCAACCTGCGCGATCAGCCCGGACCGCGGCTGCTGCACGTGGTCACCCGCAAGGGCAAGGGCTACGCCCCGGCCGAAGAGGACCCCATCTCCTACCACGGCGTGAGCTGCTTCGACCCGGCCCGCGGGCTGACCAAGGGGGCGGCGAGCAAGCTCAATTACACCGATGTGTTCAGCCGTTGGGTCTGTCGCGCCGCCTGCACCGACGAGCGCGTGGTGGCGATCACCCCGGCGATGCGCGAGGGCTCCGGTCTGGTCGAGTACGCGCGGCGTTTCCCTGAACGCTACTTCGACGTTGGCATCGCCGAGCAGCACGCCGTCACCCTGGCCGCCGGATTGGCTTGCGAGGGCGCGCGGCCGGTGGTGGCCATCTATTCCACTTTCCTGCAGCGCGCCTACGATCAGGTCATCCATGACGTCGCCCTGCAGCGTCTGCCGGTGCTCTTTGCCGTGGATCGGGCCGGGATCGTCGGTGCCGACGGCGCCACCCACCAGGGCACCTACGACCTCAGCTACCTGCGCTGCATCCCGGATCTCACCGTCATGGCGCCGGCCGATGAGGCCGAGTGTTGGCGGATGCTGGCCACCGGGCTGACCCTCGACGGGGCCGCGGCGGTGCGCTACCCGCGCGGCACCGGCCCCGGCGTGGCACTGCCCGACGACATGGAACCAGTGCCGGTGGGCCGGGCCGAGGTGCGCCGCGAGGGGGGCAGCGGTGTCGCCCTGCTCGCTTTCGGCGCCCTGCTGCCGGTGGCCGAGGCGGTGGGCGAGGAGCTCGACGTCACGGTGGTGAACATGCGCTTCGTCAAGCCGCTGGACGAGGCGCTGCTGCGCCGGCTCGCCGGCGAACATCGGCACCTGGTGACGCTGGAGGAGAACGTCATCGCCGGCGGGGCCGGCAGTGGCGTGGCCGAGTGCCTGTCGAGTGCCGGCGTGCACACCCCGGTCACCCACCTGGGGCTGCCGGACGCTCCCGTGCATCATGGGGCGCGCGGTGACATCCTGGCCGAGCACGGTCTGGATCGCGACGGTGTCCGCAGGACGGTGCAGGGGCTACTCCAGCAATCGTAGCAAGGAGGCGCCATGCCCGAGGCTTCGCTGGTCGACCAGGCGCTGACGCGCAACAAGGCCCGGCATGAGCACTACGCCGGATTGGACTACATCCGCCTGACCGACGGCTTCTCCGGCTGGCCGCGGGGCACCGTGTTCCTCGGCGATCGTGCCGTACCCGGCTACCCCTCCATCGGTCGGGTGCTGAACCTCGAGCAGGGACTGGCGCAGCACTTCCGGGCCCCGTTTCACGCCGAGGAGAAGATCGATGGCTTCAACGTTCGCCTGATCCGTTACCGGGGCCAGGAGCTGGCCTTCTCCCGGGGTGGCTTCGTCTGCCCGTTCACCACCGACCGTCTGCCCGATCTGATCGACTCCGCCGTCTTCGACGCCGAGCCGGATCTGGTCATCTGCGCCGAGGTGGCCGGGCCGGGCAACCCCTACCTGGAGGGGCACCCCCCGGAGATCGACGAGGACGTGGCGCTGCTGGTCTTCGACCTGATGCGCTGGGACCGCGTCGAGTTCATGGAGGTCGAGGAGCGCCGCGATCTGCTCCGCGCGCATGGGTTGCCGGCGGTGCCGTATCACGGCCGCTTCACCGCCGATCAGGCCGGCGAGCTGCGCCAGGTGATCGCGGGGCTCGATGCCCGCGGGGTCGAGGGCGTGGTGCTCAAGGAGGAGGGCGACCGGCGCAAACGGGCCAAATACGTCACCCCGGCCTCGGTGGTGCAGGATCTCAGCGCCATGGGGGATGCGCTGCTCGACCTGCCCCCCGAGTACTTTACCAACCGGTTGATGCGCCTGGTTCTGATCCTTGAGGAGTCCCCGGAACTCGACCGTGAGACCCTGCGCACCGAACTCGGCGGGGCGCTGGTCGACCCGCTGCTCGATGCCGCCCGCGAACACCGTGAGACCCACAAGGTGGCCCACCACTTCTGCAGCCGGTTTCGCCACCGCGCCAACGCCGAGCGCTTCGCCGAGCACTTGCGCCGGGTGCCGCAGAGCCAGATCCACGCCACCGTGCGCAGCCTGGAGCAGGCCGCCGACGGCTACTGGGAGCTGCGCTTCGACAGGGTTTTCCCGCGCATCAGCGGGCTGCTGGGCAACTTCCTCAGCGGCGGGCAGGTCTACGACTAGGCGTACTCGTCCACCTGATGGTCGCTATCGCCGCTGCTGGACCGTCGCGCGCGGGCACGCTGGCCGCGGCGCAGCCGCTCATCCACCGCGTCCGGCCGCCCGGTCTCGTCGCCGGAGTGGCCGATCGGCTCGATACGCGGGTACGGGGCCACCGGCTGGATCTCAGCGATCCCCTCCAGTTGTCGGAGGCGGATATAGCGCTGCGTATCCCGGATCGGGGGGACATGGAACACGGCACCCTCCTTCGGCCTGGGGCCGGGCTGGTTACTTCCTAACCAGTGTAGCGGCGCCTGCGTCTGTTGACTTGAGTCACACCGGTGGCGAGCGGTCACGGCGTCCGCTACCAGTCCTCCTCTTCGTCCCAGTCCTCGTCATCCCAGTCGCCGTTTTCCCAGTCGTCATCGTCCCAGTCACCCCAGTCGTCTTCGCCGAGGCGCTCGCGACGGTTCTGCAGGTACGACTCGCGCATGAAGATGTAGGAGTCGGTGCCGGTCTCGGCCATGAGTTCGTCCAGCGAGAGCAGGGCTACCCGGGTATCGATGCCGGCGATGATCGGCACGGTGTAACGCTCCGGAGAGGGGATGTCCGCCCAGTGTGTGGGGCTGTGGTATTCACGACTGAAATACTGGGCCGCCAGGCCGCTGCTGTCGCGTGCCGTGCTCGGGCCGAGCAGCGGCAGGACCAGGTAGGGGCCCTCGGGGGCGCCCCAATGGCCCAGGGTCAGCCCAAGGTCGCTGCGCTCCCGCTCCAGGCCGGTGGCGCCAGCCACGTCGAATAGGCCCAGCACGCCGATGGTTGAATTGATGGCGAAGCGGGTGACGCTGCGTGTCCCGGCGCTGGCACGGCCTTGCAGCAGCTGGTTGCCGGCGTGAAACGGCTCGCGCAGGTTGTTGAGGAAATTGCTGATCGGGCGGCGCACTCCGCTGGGCACAGTGTCACGGTAGGCAACGGCCACCGGGCGGATGGCGTAGCGGTCGGCGACCTCATTGAAGGCGTGCACCCGGCGATTGAAACCCTCCAGCGGATCCCAGGTGCCCTGATCCCAGTCGTCGTAGGCGCCCCAATCGTCGTCATCCCAGGCCTCATCCTCGGTGGCCCACTCGTCCTCTCCGTTGGGATTGCCCGAATCCCCGGAGCTGGCGCAGGCGCCCAACAGCGGTAGCAGGGCCAGCAGCAGGGCCCCGTGCAGCAAGCCTCGTCTCATGAAGGGTCTCCGCAATCCGGTGGGGCCGGCGCTTGGGCCGCCGCGGCCCCCTTGCCCGGGTTGAGCAGGTTGTCGGGATCCAGGGCGCCCTTGATCCGCTGCATCAACTCCAGGCCCAGGGGGTCGGCGCAGCGGGCGACCTCGTCGCGCTTCGCCTGGCCGACGCCGTGCTCGGCGGCGACCGAGCCGCCATGGCGGCAGACCACATCGTGCACCGCCCGATGGAAGGCTTCGGCGCGTGCGCGGAAAGCCTCGGGCTTGGCGTCCGGCGGCTGGCTGAGGTTGAAGTGCAGGTTGCCGTCGCCCACGTGGCCGAAGATGCAGGGGCGGACGCCGGGGTCCAGCTCGGTCACGGCGGCCAGGGCCTCGGGAACGAACGCGGCGAGAGTGCCGGGGCGCACCGAGATGTCGTGCTTGATGCTCGCCCCGGCGCGTTTCTGACCATCAGGGATGGCCGTGCGCAGCCGCCACAGCCGTGCGGCGGCGGCCTCGGTGGGGGCGAGCAGGGCGTCGTCCAGGTCGCCGGCGGTCTCGGCCGGTTCCAGAGCTGCTGCCAGCGCCTCGTCCAGGTCCGCCCGCGGGTCGGCCGTGGCGAGTTCCAGCAGCAGGTACCAGGGGGAACCGGGCAGTGGGTTCTCCGGGGTATCGTCGAGCAGCTGGCCCATCCCCAGGGCCTCGGCGCTCATCAACTCGGCGCCGACCACCGCCTCGCCGCTCTCGGACTGGGCGGCCCGCACCAGGGGCAGGGCCGGCTCCAGCCGCGGCAGGGCGAGCAGCGCCACGCGGCGGCTGCGCGGCGGCGGGAGCAGGCGCAGGGCCGCGGCGGTGATGATGCCCAGCGTCCCCTCGGAGCCGATGAACAGATCGCGCAGGTCGTAGCCGCTGTTATCCTTGCGCAGCCCGCGCAGATCGCTCCAGATGCGGCCGTCGGCCAGCACGACCTCCAGGCCCAGGGCCAGGTTGCGGGCGTTGCCGTAGCGCAGCACGTTCAGCCCGCCGGCGTTGGTCGCCAGGTTGCCGCCGATCCGGCACTGCGCCTCGGAGGCGAGGCTCAGCGGGAAGAAGCGCTGCGCGTCGGCGGCGGCCTCCTGCAGGTGGGCCAGGGTGCAGCCGGCCTCGGCGACCAACAGTCCGTCGTCGGCGTCCAGGCTGCGGATGCGCTGCAGCCGCTCCAGGCTCACCACCACCTCGGTCTCGTGCCGGGGAGAGCCGCCGCCGACGGTGCCGGTGTTGCCCGACTGCGCCACCACCGCGGCGCCGTGCGTTCGGCACAGGGTGACGGCGGCGGCCGCGGACTCGGCGTCGGAGGGGCGGACCACCAGTCGCCCGCGGCCTGGAAACTGGCCGCGCTGCTCGGCCATGTAGGGGGCAGTGCGCGTGGGCTCGCTGAGGACGGCATCGGGGCCCAGGCGTGCGCGCAGTGCCTCGGCCAGCGGGTGTTCTGCGGTCTCGACCATGACCGGCATTATGCCGCTAGAGATAGGGGGACGCGAGCCAGCAGGCGGCGTCGCGGACCCGCTCCAGGGGCGGGCGCTGGCGCAGCTCCTCCTCGCTGATGCGGCGCGAGCGGGCTCGGATGCGTTGGCAGTCGGCGGCCATCTCGCCGGCGATGGTGCGGTCGTAGAACTCGGCGTTGAGCTCGAAGTTCAGCCGCAGGCTGCGCGGATCCATGTTCGAAGATCCGACCTGGGCGTAGCGCCGGTCCACGATGAACAGCTTGGTGTGGGCGAACGGCGGTGGCTGGTAGTAGATGTTCACCCCCCAGTGGATCAACTCGCCGAGCATGTGCCGTGTGGCCCAGTGGACGAAGGGCAGATTGTTCTGCTCGGGCAGCAGGACGTTGACCTCCACGCCGCGCAGTGCCGCCGCCTCCAGGGCGGTCATCAGTGAGCGCATGGGCAGGAAGTAGGGCGTGACCACCCAGATCTCCTCGCGGGCCGCCGACAGGGCGCCGATCAGCGTCATGACTAGCCGGTCCAGGTCCTCGTTGGGTCCGTCGGTGATGATCCGGCTCAGGGCGCCGTCCACGTGGGGTCTGCCGCGGTGTGTGGTCCCTCGCTCCTCGCCGGTGGTGAACGCCCAGTCCTCCAGAAAGACCTGCTCCATCTGGCTGACCACGGGGCCGTCGACTAAGAAGTGGATGTCCGCTACGCGGTGCTCGCGGTCGGACTGCAGCAGGTGGCGGTCGCCCAGGTTCATGCCGCCGGTAAAGCCGGTCTGGCTGTCGACCACCAGAATCTTGCGGTGGTTGCGCAGGTTGATCGACAGTTGCGGCGGCAGCAGCCGCGGGGGCAGGAAGCGGGCCACCGGCACCCCGGTGCGACGGAGCAGCCGGCTGGCGCGGGGCCAGGAATAGAGTTCGCCGACACCGTCGATGAGCACCCGCACGTCGACCCCACGGCGGTGCGCAGCGGTGAGGGCACGGATGAACTGCCGCCCGCTGGTGTTGCTCTCGAAGATGTAGGTGCTCAGGAAGATCGTCCGCTGCGCCGCGTCGATCGCCTCGAGCATGGTCGGATAGGCCTGCTCACCGTTGCGCAGGGCCTGGACCCGGTTGCCGTACTCCAGCGGCCGCCCGGTGACGGCATCGGAGATGCGGATCTGCTCGGCGTACTCAGGGCCCAACGAGGGGCTGTGGGTCTCCATGGACGGCCCGGGGCTGGGCGGGATGCGCTCCTCAGCCACCAGCTTGCGGGCTCGGGTCTCGACGCGGTTGATGCCGAAGACGTAGTAGAGGAGGGCTCCACCGACGGGGAAGATGATGCACACCGCCATCCAGGACGCGGCCACCTGGGGCTCGCGTTTGGTCAGCAGGGCGTGTACGGCGGCCGCCGGGCCGACGACCGCGGCGATTACGCTGGCGGCGGCGAGTATCCAGGCTGCGGCGTCCATGGGCGCCTAGTCTCGACCTTTTCGCCGCGGTTGGGAAGACGGGCTGCGCGGTTGAGTGGGCCGTCTGCTTTGGATTAGACTAATTCTGTATTCTTCCGCACTTCCGCCCGCGGACAAGGACCCGAAATGACCCAAACCCGAGACAATTCGATCCTCAGCGAGGAGCAGGGTGCCGGCTATCTGCGTGCGGTGGGGCTGCGCCCGACCCAGCAGCGGTTGGCCCTCGCCGGTCTCCTGTTCTCCGGCGAGGATCGCCACGTGACCGCCGAATCCCTCTACGAAGAGGCCACGGCCCAGGGTGTCAAGGTCTCGCTGGCCACCGTGTACAACACCCTGAACCAGTTCAAGGACGCCGGCCTCCTGCGCGAGGTCATCGTTCACTCTGGCAAGTCGTACTTCGACACCAAGACCGAGGCCCACCATCACCTCTACGACGAGGACAGCGGCGAGATCGAGGACGTCCACCTGCAGGTGGATGAGCAGGAGGTCCGGCGTAAGGTCCAGGTCCCCGAGGGCAAGCAGATCTCTGGCGTGGATATCGTCGTGCGCCTGCGTACGGACCGCGGTTAGCCCGGCCGCCGTTGCCGTTGTGGCCTGCCGGGCCCGTGCCGCCGGGCTCAGCGCGCCAAGAGTTCCGCCAGGCGCTCGGCCTGGAGGCGCTGCTGGCGTCGGCAGGTCAGCCGCTGCGCCTCGACCAGCGTGCGTAGCTCCCCCAGCGCCTGGCCGAAGGTGTCGTTGATCACCAGGTAGTCGTACTCGGCGTAGTGGGCGATCTCGTCCACCGCTTCGGCCAGGCGGCGCTCGATCACTTCTGCACTGTCCTGGCCGCGTTCGCTCAGCCGGCGGCGCAGCTCCGTCCGGGAAGGCGGCAGGATGAACACCGACACTGCCTCGGGCAGCACCGCGCGCACTTGCTGCGCCCCCTGCCAGTCGATCTCCAGAATCACATCCGCGCCGGCGTCCAGGCGCGCCTCGACGGCGTCCTGCGACGTGCCGTAGAGGTTTTCGAAGACCCGCGCGTACTCTAGGAACCGGCCCGCCTCGACCCGCTCCAAGAACTGCGCCTCGTCGAAGAAGTGGTAGTCCACGCCGTCGCGCTCGCCCGGGCGCGGTGCGCGCGTGGTGCTGGAGACTGATAGCTCCAGACCGGGAACCTGCTCGAGCAGGGCCCGGACCAGGCTGGTCTTCCCGGCGCCGGAAGGCGCCGAGACGATGAACAGGTTGCCGCGTGGGGGCGTGGGCTTACTCGACATTCTGCACCTGCTCACGCATCTGTTCGATCAGGACCTTAAGGTCCAGGGCGGCGCTGCTGCTGGCCACATGGCCCGATTTCGAGGCGATGGTGTTGGCCTCGCGGTTGAGCTCCTGCATCAGGAAGTCGAGACGCCGGCCCACCGGCTCGGCGGCCTCCAGCAGGCGCAGAACCTCCTGGAGGTGCGTGCCGAGGCGCTCCAGCTCCTCGTCGATATCCTGTCGCTGGGCGATGTAGGCCAGCTCCTGCTCCAGGCGGCCCGGGTCGGCGGGCGCCGGGAGTTCGTCCAGGCGCGCGGTGAGCCGCTCGCGGATGCGCTGGTTGATCGTGCCGCGCTGCTCGGCCAGTTCCGCGACGATGTCGCGAGCGCTCTCAGCGCGGGCGCGAATGTGCTCGGCCAGCTGCTCCCCTTCGCGTCGCCGGGTGTCGCGCAGCCCTTCCAGGGCGTCGTCAAGCAGGGCGACAGCGGCCTCGCGCACCGGCTCCAGGTCCACCGCCGGCTCGCCGAGCACGCCCGGAAAGCGCAGGATCTCCGCGGTGGACGCCGGCTGGGCCGAGTTCCCGAAACGCCGGCCGATCTCCGCGGCGATCCGTGATAGCTCGTCCACCCGCTGCCAGTCCACGTCCAGCCCGCCCTGGCCGGTGGCCTCGAGGCTGAAGCGCAGGGTGCACTCCAGCTTGCCGCGGCCGAGCCGCTGGCGTGCACGCTCACGCACCTGCGGCTCGATGGCGCGCAGCTCATCCGGCAGGCGCGGGTGGAGCTCCAGATACCGGTGGTTGACCGAGCGCAGCTCCCAGGTCAGGCGGCCGGAGCGCCCCCCCCAGTCCCCCTGCGCCTCGCGTCGTTCGAAGGCGGTCATGCTGTGGATCAACGGTGCGACCTCCGGCCGGCGGGTAGGACGCAAATGCTAATCGCTTCGGTGGTGTCCATGCCAGGGCACGGCCGCGGTGTTACTGCTGATCCGCGAAACGGTGCACGAGCCGCGCGGCGTGGTCGATCTCGCCGGTGAGGATCTCCATCCGCTCGCCGGCGCGGTCGGTGCACTGCTGTACCTGCTGCGCCAGCTGGTCGATGTTGCTGATGTTGCGGTTGACCTCCTCGGCCGTGGCGCTCTGCTCTTCGGTGGCACTGGCGATCTGCATGCTCATCTCCTGCATGGAAGAGACCGCCTGATTGATCGCCTCCAGCGCTCCGCGGGCTTCGTCGGAGAGGGCCAGGGTGTGCTCGGCGCGCTCGCTGCTCTCGTTCATCGCGGCCACGGCCCGCCCGGTGCCCTCCTGCAGGGAGTCGATGATGCCCTTGATCTCCTGGGTCGAGGACGAGGTGCGGTCGGCCAGGACCCGCACTTCCTCGGCGACCACCGAGAAGCCGCGGCCGACCTCGCCGGCCCGCGCCGCCTCGATGGCGGCGTTGAGCGCCAGTAGGTTGGTCTGCTCGGTGATCTGCTGGATCAGGTCCAGGGCGGTGCCGATACGATCGGTCTCCTGGGCCAGTTGATGGGTGATCTCCGAGGAGCCGCGCACCCGCTCGACCAGCTCGCGGACCGCATCGGCGCTCTGCTGCACCGTCTGCATGCCGTGGTGGGTCTGGCTCTGCGCCTGCTCGCTGGTCTCCGCCCCCATGGAGGCGTTACGGGCCACCTCTTGGACGCTCTGCGACATCTCCTCCATGGCCGTGGCCACCTGCTGGGTCTCTGCCGTCTGCCGCTGGGCCTGGCTGCGTGCCTCGCCGATGGCCTCGCCGGCCTCGTTGCGCACCGTCTGCAGGTGATCGGTCACGCTGGCCAGGCGCCTGGGCACGGCGGTCATCTCGGTCTGCAGCTGGAGCATGGCCAGCCGCAGGCGACCAACCTCATCCCGGCGATTGGTGTAGAGTCGCTCGGCCAGCGGATCGTCGACCAGGTGCCGGGCTGCCTCGACCGCCTGGTTCAATGGCCGCCAGAGGTAGGCGGCGCCGCCGGCGGCCAGGGCCGTAGCGGTCAGCGTGACCGCGGCCAGGGCGGCGGTGCCCAGGCCGGCCGCGCTGGCCGCCACGGCGGCTGCGGGGGCCGGCAGGAGCAGGGCGAGTAGCCGCTCGCGGAGTCCGAAACGATGCGCCGGCCGCGGCACCGGGGCGACCTCGCCCTTGTCCGGTTCGGCGGCGCGAACCTGCGCATAGACGGCGGTGGCCCGCTCCACCGCCGCCTCGGAGGGTGGGGCGGTGCGCACCGACTGGATCTCGACGATCTCCCCCCGGGCATCGAGCACCGGGGTCGCATAGGCGTGGACCCAGTAGTGATCCCCGTTCTTGCAGCGGTTCTTGACCAGCCCCATCCACGAGCGCCCGGATTGCAGCGTCGCCCACATCTCGTAGAATGCCGTGCGCGGCATGTCCGGGTGGCGGATCATGTTGTGCGGCTGGCCGATCAGTTCATCGCGGCGGTAGCCGCTGATCTGCTCGAATGTCTCGTTGACGTAGGTGATCCGCCCCTTCGGGTCGGTGGTCGAGAGGATGGTGGCGCCTCGGGGGATGGCCACCCTGCGCTGCGTGACGGGCTCGTTGATGCGCATGGACGCTCCTTGGGAACAGGTGCAGGCGCGCGCCTCCGCCGGCTCTCTTGCGCCGGTGCGGTGCGCCGCCCTGGCACCGGGAGCGCAGCGCCGTAGAAACCCCAGCCCGTATAATCCATTACCCGGGCAACCACGTCCATACTCTCCACCTGGGGCTGCGACCACGCTGCCCCCCATCAGCAGGAGGCACTATGCGCCCAAGCGGTCGACGGGCCGACGAGCTTCGCCCGATCTCCATCCAGCGACAGTTCACCAAGCACGCCGAGGGGTCGGTGCTCATCGGTTTCGGGGACACACGTGTGCTGTGCACGGCCAGCGTCGAGGCGCGTGTGCCGCCCTGGCTGCGCGGGCAGGGGCGCGGCTGGGTCACCGCCGAGTACGGCATGCTGCCGCGCTCGACCCACACCCGCTCGGATCGTGAGGCCGCCCGGGGCAAGCAGCAGGGACGGACCGTCGAGATCCAGCGCTTGATCGGCCGCTCGCTGCGGGCCGCTGTTGATCTGCAGGGGCTGGGCGAACGCAGTGTGGTGGTCGACTGCGACGTGCTGCAGGCCGATGGTGGCACGCGGACGGCGGCGATCACGGGCGCCTTCGTGGCCCTGACCGACGCCCTCGACGGGTTGGTTCGCCAGCGCGCCCTTTCGGCTTCTCCGCTCCACGGGCAGGTGGCGTCGGTCTCGGTGGGGGTCTATCGCGGCGAGCCGGTGCTCGATCTGGACTACGCCGAGGACGGTGAGGCCGAGACGGACATGAACGTGGTGATGAACGATGCCGGCGCTTTCATCGAGCTGCAGGGCACCGCCGAGGGGCACGCCTTCCGGCGTGACGAACTCGAGCGCATGCTCACCCTGGCCGAGAAGGGCGTCGGCGAGCTGTTGCAGCATCAGCAGGAGGCACTGGCGACATGAAGATCGTGCTGGCCACCGGCAATGCCGGCAAGATTGCCGAGATGACCCGCATGCTCCAGGGCTACGACGCCGAGGTGGTCAGCCAGGGGCACCTGGGTATCGACTCCCCGGCCGAGACCGGGCTGACCTTCGTCGAGAATGCATTGATCAAGGCGCGCCACTGCGCCGAGCGCAGCGGCCTGCCCGCGGTCGCCGACGACTCCGGGCTCGCCGTTCCGTCCCTCGGTGGCGAGCCCGGCATCTATTCGGCGCGCTACGCCGGCAGCGATGCCGGTGACGCCGCCAACATCGAGCGGCTGCTCGCCGAGCTGCGTGAGCGCGGCGATGGCAGCCGGCGTGGTACCTTCCACTGCGTCATGGTCTATCTGCGCCACGCCGCCGACCCCGCGCCGCTGGTCGCTCACGGCAGCTGGACGGGGCGGATCGTCGAGACCCCGCGCGGTCAGCACGGTTTCGGTTACGACCCGGTCTTCGAGGATCCGGAGCTCGGCCGGACCGCCGCCGAGCTGGATGCCCCCGAGAAGGACGCCCGTAGCCACCGCGGCCAGGCGCTGCGCGGGCTGATCCAGGGCATCGCTGCGGAGGTGGCCGGGTGAACTGGTCACGGCCATGACCACCGGCGCCGGGGTGCGGCTGCCGCCGCTGGCGGTCTACATCCACCTGCCCTGGTGCCTGCAGCGCTGCGGCTACTGCGATTTCAATGCCCACGCCCTGCGCGGTGAACTCCCGGCCGGCGCCTATCGGGCCGCTCTGGGCCGGGAGCTGCGCCGCCAGGCGCCGGCGGCGCTCGGCCGCCGGGTGGCCAGTGTGTTCATCGGCGGGGGCACGCCGAGCCTCTTCCCGCCGGCGGTGATCAGCGAACTGCTGGGCGACCTCGATGCGCTCCTCGGCTTCGAGCCGGGGGCCGAGATCACCCTGGAGGCAAACCCCGGCGCCAACGAGACGGCCCGGCTGCGGGGCTTCCGCCAGGCCGGCGTGACCCGCCTGTCGCTCGGGGTGCAGACCCTGGATGACACGCTGCTGGCCCGTCTGGGGCGGATCCACGACGCCGCCGCCGCGCGCGAGGCAGTGGCCGAGGCGCGCAGCGCCGGTTTTAACGGCGTCAACGTCGATCTCATGTACGGCCTGCCCGGGCAGGAAGTCGCCGGGGCCGAGGCCGACGTGGCCGCGGCCATCGAGCTGGGGGTGGATCACCTCAGTCATTACCAGCTGACCATCGAGCCGGATACGCCCTTCGGGCGCCGCCCACCGCCGGGGCTGCCCGGGGAGGACACGTTGCTGGCGATGGAGGTGGCGTGCCGCCGGCGGCTGGCGGAGGCGGGGCTGGAGCGCTACGAGGTCTCGGCCTTCGCCCGTTCGGGTCAGCGTAGTGTCCACAACCTCGGTTACTGGACGTTCGGCGACTACCTAGGGGTGGGGGCCGGGGCGGCCGGCAAGCTCACCGACCCTGACGGCCGCGTGCGGCGCACGCGCCAGCGCCACTCGCCGCGGGCCTGGATGGCCGCCGCCGGCAGCGAGCGGGCCGATGCCGAGTGCATCAAGCTGACGCCGTCGGAACAGGCCTTCGAGGTCCTGCTCAACGGTCTACGCCTGCGGCAGGGGCTCCCAGAGCGTTTGGCCGTGGCGCGCAGTGGCTGCACCCGCGCGGCACTGCGCGCCTGGCTGGCGCCGCTATGCAGCCGCGGCTGGCTGACGTGGAGCGAGGGCCGGATCCGCGCCAGCGAAACCGGCTACGAGATGCTCGATACCCTGCTTTTGGAACTGCTGCCCGGCCCGCCGGATGCGCACCGCGCCAGCGAGAGACCTTCCTCGCAGGGCGGCAACGCGCTAAAATAACATGTCAATCTGCTGAATTGTGTCTGGAGGAGCGCGATGGCTCGCGTCACCGTAGAGGATTGCCTGGACAACGTGGACAACCGCTTCGAGCTCGTGCTCGCCGGCGCCAAGCGGGCCCGGCAGCTGGCCAAGGGCATCGAGCCGTTGGTCGACTGGGAGAACGACAAGCCGACAGTGGTGGCGCTGCGCGAGATCGCCGCCGGCCACGTCACCTCCGAGATCCTGACCGGCGCCGAGGATAACGCGGCGGAGAGCCTGAGCCTGGGTGGCTTCAGCGCCGCCGACGTCGAGGCCGAGGTCGGCGGCGGCCCCGTGCAGCCGGATCCGGGCGCCAGCCAAGAGCGCTCCTTCGACGAGTCGGCGGAGGACGCCGGGACGGGGTCCGGTGATTCCGATCCGACCACCTGAGAGACCGGTCCGGGAAATGTATGGCGCGCGCCGCGAGTGTCATCAACGCCGGTGAATCGGCGTCGGCTTCCGACCCGGAGCGGCGCATCCAGGAAGTCTGTGCCCTGCTCGAGCGCTACCTCGAGCCCCACCAGATCGAACAGGTCCGCGAGGCCTACCGGTTCAGCGCCGCCGCCCACGAGGGGCAGCGGCGCCGCTCCGGCGAGCCCTACATCACGCACCCGATCGCCGTCGCCCGCATCCTCGCCGAGATGCGCCTCGATGCCGAGGCGGTCGTGGCCGCACTGCTCCACGACGTCATCGAGGACACCCCCACCGCTAAGGAGGGGATCGCCGAGCGCTTTGGCGAACAGGTGGCCGAGCTCGTCGACGGGGTCTCCAAGCTAGGCGCCATCGACTTCCAGAGCAAGGAGGAGGCGCAGGCGGAGAGCTTTCGCAAGATGATCCTGGCCATGGCCCAGGACATCCGCGTCATCCTGATCAAGCTTGCCGACCGCCTCCACAACATGCGCACGATCTGGATCATGCGTCCGGAGAAGCGCCGCCGCATCGCCCGCGAGACCCTCGACATCTACGCCCCCATCGCCCAGCGCCTGGGTATCAACAGCCTGCGCACCGAGCTCGAGGACCTGGGCTTTGCCGCCCACTACCCGCTGCGCTACCGGGCGCTCAAGGAGAAGCTCGCCCGGCAGCGCGGGCGGCGCGGCGTGATCCTCGACACCGTTTGCGATCAAGTGCGTACGCGCCTAGAGCAGGCCGGGATCCACGCCGACGTGGCCGGCCGCGAGAAGCACCTGTGGTCTATCTACTGCAAGATGGTCCACAAGCAGCTCAATTTCCGCGACGTCTTCGACGTCTACGGCTTCCGGGTGGTCGTCGACACCGTCGACGAGTGTTATCGCGTGCTCGGCATCCTCCACGGGCTCTACAAACCTCGGCCGGGTCGGATCAAGGACTACATCGCTATCCCCAAGGCCAACGGCTACCAGTCGCTGCACACCACCCTGGTCGGCCCGCACCGCATCCGCCTCGAGGCGCAGATCCGCACCCGCGACATGCACGCCGTGGCCGAGTCGGGCATCGCCGCGCACTGGTTCTACAAGGACGCTGGCGAGAGCGGCAACACGGCCCAGGTGCGGGCCCGGCAGTGGGTCAAGGACCTGCTCGAGATGCAGCGCAGCGTCGGGACCTCCGAGGAGTTCATCGAGAGCGTCAAGATCGACCTGGTCCCCGACGAGATCTACGTCTTCACCCCCAAGGGCGACATCCTCGAACTGCCGAGCAACGCCACGCCCGTGGACCTGGCCTACGCGATCCACTCCGACGTGGGCAACTCCTGCATCGCCGCCAAGGTCGACCACCGCCTTACGCCGCTGCGCACTCCGCTGCAGAGCGGGCAGATGGTCGAGATCATCACCGCCCCGGTGGGGCGCCCCAATCCGGTGTGGCTCGATTTCGTGGTCACCGCCAAAGCGCGCACCGCCATCCGCCACGCGCTCAAGCGGCTGCGCGATGACGAGGCCATCGAACTCGGCCGGCGCATGGTCGAGCGCGCCCTCTCGGCGCTGTCGGTGGACCTCGACGCCCTCGATCCCGGGCGTGTCGACGAGGCCCTGGCCGGCACCGGCTTGGCCAGCCTCGACGACCTATTCCGCGATGTCGGCCTGGGCAACCGGGTCCCGTGGCTGGTGGCGCAGCAGCTCAGCGGCCTGGAGCAGGGCGAGGTCGAGCTCGAAGAGCGCCCCGATGAGCCCGAGCCCCACGGCACCCTGACCATCCGCGGCAACGAGGGCACCGTGGTCTCCTTCGCGCGCTGCTGCCGGCCGATCCCCGGCGACCCGATCGTCGGCTTCGTCAGCACCGGCCGGGGCGTGGTCATCCACCACCGCGACTGCAAGAACGTGGCCAGCCAGCGCAAACGTTCGGAGAGCTGGGTGGATGTGGACTGGGAGGCTGATGTCGACGCCGAGTTCCCCACCCTGATCGGCATCGACGTGGTCAACGAGCGCGGCGCGCTGGCCCAGCTCGCCCACGGCATCTCGGAGCAGGGGGCGAGCATCGAGAACGTCACCATCGAGGAGCGCGACGGTATGATCGCCACCGTCCGCTTCCTGATCCTGGTGCGTGACCGCCGCCACCTGGCGGCCGTGGTGCGCCATCTGCGGGCCATGCCGCCGGTGCAGCGCATCGTGCGCAAGAAAGACGGTTAAGGAGAGAGAGCGCCCATGTCCCGAGAAACCATCCACACCGAGGCCGCGCCGGCCGCCATCGGCCCCTACAGCCAGGCGGTGCGGGCCGGGGATTTCGTCTATATCTCCGGGCAGATCCCGCTGGATCCGCAGACCGGTGAGCTCGTCGGCGCCGACATGCACAGCCAGGTGGCCCGCGTCTTCGAGAACCTCGGTGCCGTCGCCGAGGCCGCCGGCGGCACTCTGGCCGACGCCGTGCGCATCGCCATCTACCTCACCGACCTGAGCCACTTCGCCCTGGTCAACGAGGTGATGACCCAATACCTCTCCGAGCCCTACCCGTCGCGGGCCGCCCTCGGCGTGGCCGCCCTGCCCAAGGGGGCGGCGGTGGAGATGGACGCCGTGCTCTACCTGCCCCGGGAGGGCTGAAGCCCGGCCGTGGAAGGGGCACAGCGGCGGCTGACCAGCCTGCCGGGTGTCGGCCCGCGCCTGGCCGAACGCCTGGCACGGCTGGGGCTGCACACGGTGGGCGATCTGCTGCTGCACCGCCCCATCCGCTACGAGGACCGCACCCGCCTGCGCCCCATCGGTGGCCTGCAGCCCGGCGAGCGGGTGCTGATCGAGGGGCGGGTGGAGTGGTCCGAGGTGGCCCGGGGGCGGCGCAAGCGCCTGCTGTGCCGGCTCAGTGACGGCACCGGGCAGCTCGATCTGGTTTTCTTCCATTTCCATCCGCGCCAGGCCGAGCGCCTGACCCGCGGCGTACTCCTGCGCTGCTTCGGTGAGGTGCGGGCCGGTTACGGCGGCCTGCAGATGGCCCATCCGGAGCACCAGCGGGTGGCCCCCGGCGATGCCGACGGTCCCGGTGAGGACGCCCTCACCCCGGTCTATGCCAGCACCGACGGCCTGCATCAGGGGCAGCTGCGCAAGCTGGTCGACGCCGCTCTGGGGCTGCTCCCCGAGGCTGCCCCGGAGTGCTTGCCCGAGGCCGCGTGGGTGGACGGGCAGTGGCCGACCCTCGCCGAGGCCCTGCGCACCATTCACCGCCCGCCGCCGGAGACCGACACCGAGGCGCTGCTCGCCGGCACCCATCCGGCGGTGCGCCGGGTGGCCTGCGAGGAGCTGCTCGCCCACCACCTCACCCTGCGTCGCCGGCGCCAGGCGCTGCGCTCGGAGGCCGGCGCCCCGCCGCTGGACCAGGGCGAGGCGCTGGCCGGGCAGCTGCAGGCGAGCCTGCCTTTCCCGCTGACCGGCGCGCAGCAGCGGGTGGACGCCGAGCTGGCCGCGGACATGGCGGATACGGTGCCGATGCTGCGCCTGCTGCAGGGGGATGTCGGCTCGGGCAAGACCGTCGTCGCCGCCCTGGCTTGCGCCCGGGCCGTGGGCAGTGGCTACCAGGCGGCGCTGATGGCGCCCACCGAGCTGCTCGCCGAGCAGCACTGCCGCAGTCTGCAGGGCTGGTTCCAGCCGCTGGGTGTGGAAGTGGCCTGGCTATCCGGCGGCGCGTCGGCGAGCGAGCGTCGTGCGGCGCGCCAGCGCCTGGCCGAGGGCCGTGCCGGCATCGCCGTGGGGACCCATGCGCTGTTCCAGGAGGAGGTGCAGTTCCGCCGTCTGGGGTTGGTCGTGGTGGACGAGCAGCACCGCTTCGGTGTGCACCAGCGCCTGGCGCTTAAAGACAAGGGCGGTGGCGCCGAGCCCCACCAGCTGACCATGACCGCCACCCCGATCCCCCGGACCCTGGCCATGACCGCCTACGCCGATCTCGACGTCTCTTCGCTGGACGAGCGCCCGCCGGGACGCACGCCGGTGCAGACGGTGGTGGTCGCCGAGCGGCGTCGCGGAGAAGTCATCGAGCGCATCCGCGCTGCCCTCGACGCGGGGCGCCAGGCGTATTGGGTCTGCACCCTCATCGAGGCCTCGGACGAACTGGAGGCGCAGGCCGCTGAGGACACCGCTGCCGAACTCGAGCGGGCCGTGGGCGATGCCCACCGCGTGGCGCTGGTCCACGGCCGCATGACCCCGACCGAGAAGGAACGCACCATGGGGGCGTTCGCCCGGGGCGAGGTGGCGCTGCTGGTGGCCACGACGGTGATCGAGGTCGGGGTCGACGTGCCCAACGCCAGCCTGATGGTCATCGACAACGCCGAGCGGCTTGGCCTGGCGCAGCTCCATCAGTTGCGTGGACGGGTCGGGCGCGGCCGCGCGGCGTCGACTTGTGTGCTCATGTATCATGGTCCGCTGTCTGAGAGCGCCCGGCAGCGGCTCGCCGTGTTGCGGGAGACCGATGACGGATTCGCCATCGCCCGGCGGGATCTGGACATCCGCGGCCCCGGAGAGTTGCTGGGTACCCGGCAGACCGGTGCGCTGAGGCTGCGCGTGGCCGACCTGCGCCGTGACGCGGATCTGCTCGAGGCCGTCCAGCAGGTGGGGGCCGAGCTCCTGGAGCGGGCTCCCGGGACCGCCGAGCAGCTCATCCGCCGTTGGGTCGGCGAAGCCGAGCGCTACGGGCAGGTGTGATCGGCTCCGCAATGACGGGTGGTGGATTCGCAGTGGCAAACGGGGTGAGGGAACGCGCTGTCTGGCATCCCCGGGTGGCAGCCTGGCGGCCGGGGGTGGCCGCGGTCCCGGGGCGGCCGAAACCGGCAGTGCACCGGCTGCTCACCGAGCGCGGCTCCCTGACGGCGCAGCTCGAGCGCTTCGGTCCGGTTCACGTTCACGTTCTGCGCCAGGCCTGGCAGCGGCCGGCCCCGGATGAGGGCGTCGCCCTCGGGTTGCCGGTGGGACGACACGCCTGGTTGCGCGAGGTCGTGCTCGATTGCGAGGGTGGCCCGACTATCTACGCCCGAAGTATCGTGCCGGATCGTTTGCTCGGGCCGCTGGCGAGGCTGCCGCGCTTGGGCGAGCGCCCCCTGGGCCGACTGCTCTTCTCGGCGGCCGATGTGCAGCGCGGTCCGCTGGCGGTGGCCCGGCTGCGTGGACGCGAGCCGCTGGCCGACTGGCTGCGCGCTCACGGTCTGCCGTCGCCGGCCGGGGGCTGGGCGCGACGCTCGACGCTGTCCGTTGCCGGCCGGCGTCTGTTGGTAACCGAGGTCTTTTTCCCGGAGGGTGTTGAGGGTGAGCGGCGAGGTGCATAGCGGGGAGCCATCCGGCCCAGGGGGCGTGAACGCGCGCCTGCGGACCTATGCGCAGCTGACGCGGCTCGATCGGCCCATCGGCAACTTCCTGCTGCTCTGGCCGGTGCTCTGGGCGCTTTGGATCGCGGCTGCCGGGGTGCCGGATCTCGATCTGCTGGTCATCTTCACCCTCGGTGTAGTGATCATGCGGGCCGCCGGGTGCGTCATCAACGACTTCGCCGATCGCCACATCGACGGGCACGTCAAGCGGACCCGGCAGCGGCCCTTCGCCACCGGGCGCGTCTCCGAGCGCGAGGCGCTGGCCCTGTTTGTCGTGCTCTGCCTGCTCGCCTTCGGGCTGGTGCTGCTGACCAATCCGCTGACCATCCTGATGTCGCTGGTAGCGGTGGTGCTGGCGGCGACCTACCCCTTCACCAAGCGCTACACCCACCTGCCCCAGATCCATCTGGGGCTGGCCTTCGGGTGGGCCGTGCCCATGGTCTTCGCCGCGCAGACCGGGGCGGTGCCCGTGGTGGCCTGGCTGCTGCTGATCGCCACCGTGCTCTGGGCCACCGTCTACGACACCATGTACGCCATGGTCGACCGGGATGACGATGTGAAGATCGGCGTCAAGTCCACGGCCATCCTCTTCGGCGACCTGGACCGACTGATGATTGCCATCCTGCAGGCGCTGATGCTGCTGGCGCTGCTGCAGGTCGGCCTGCACCTGGAGGCCGGTGTGGCCTATTACCTGGGGCTGGCC
Source organism: Halorhodospira halophila (assembly GCF_016653405.1). Classification (NCBI taxonomy): domain Bacteria; kingdom Pseudomonadati; phylum Pseudomonadota; class Gammaproteobacteria; order Chromatiales; family Ectothiorhodospiraceae; genus Halorhodospira; species Halorhodospira halophila. The sequence continues at coordinate 82,862 of NZ_NHSN01000016.1, read as the reverse complement.
GGGGCGGCCGGGCTGTTCGCCTATCAGCAGTACCTGATCCGCCGGCGTGAGCGCCAGGACTGCTTTCGCGCCTTCCTCAACAACGCCTGGCTCGGCGGCGTAGTCTTTGCCGGCCTGGTGGCCGACCTGCACCTCTAGCCCCTGCACCGGGCGCGATGCCTACGGCGTCCGCGCCAGCGCCCACAGATCGACCCGCTGCACTCCAGCGGCGCGCAGGGTGCGCGCCGCCTCGGCGGCCGTCGCCCCGGTGGTGACCACATCGTCGAGCAGGGCCACGTGTCCCGGCACCCGCCCGGGGCGGGCACTGAACGCGCCGCGGATGGCGCTGCGCCGTGCCCGGGCGCTGCGGGTGGCCTGGCGGGCATCGGCGTCGCGCCGGCGCAGTGCCCGGCACAGGGGCAGGGGAGGGAGCCGGCGGCGCACCGCCCGGGCCAGTTCCGCCGTCTGATCGAAGCCACGCTGGCGCAGCCGCCGAGCGTGGAGCGGGACCGGGACGACGGCCGCGGGCAGTGGCGCCGCGTCCCGGCGGACGGCGTCGGCGAGCAGCGCGCCGAGCAGCTGCCCGTCGGCCAGCCGGCCGTGGAACTTGAAGGCGGTGATCAGGCGCTCGGCCGGTCCCTCGTAGCGCAGCGGTACCACCGCTGCCCGGAAGGGCAGCGGGCTCTGCCGGCAAGGGCACGGCAGGGCGCCGTCCCCCGGCAGGGCGCAGTGCGGGCAGCAGGGGGTGTTCCACGGCAGGTCGGCCCGGCAGCCGCGGCACAGGTCGAGGCCGTCGGCGCCCGGGTCATCGCACAACCGGCAGCGCGGTGGGTAGAGGGCTGGCGGGATAATATCCAGCCACTTGTTGACTGATCGTGCAAGCCTGTAGTTGACCATGGCGGCCTCCTTGCTACCATGAGCGCTTCCTGCGCGGCACGGCCCGCGGCCAATCAGCAGTGAGCCGATCATGACCGAGACCGACGCCCTGAGCTGGGATCCGTCGCAGATCCATACCCTGTTCGAGCTGCCCCTCCCGGAGTTGCTCTTCCGTGCCCAGGAGGTGCACCGCCGCCACTTTAACCCGGGCCAGGTCCAGGCCTGCACCCTGGTCTCGATCAAGACCGGGGCCTGCGCCGAGGATTGCACCTACTGCTCGCAGAGCGCCCGCTACGACACCGGCCTGGAGCGCGAGGGGCTGATCGACGTCGAGGCCGTCCGCGAGGCAGCCCGCCGGGCCCGCGCCAGCGGTGCCACCCGGCTGTGCATGGGCGCAGCCTGGCGTGGTCCCAGGGACCGCGACCTGGGGACCCTGGAAGCCATGATCCGGGCGGTGAAGGAAGAGGGGCTGGAGAGCTGCCTCTCCGCCGGCCTGCTCGCCGAGGGGCAGGCTGAGCGGCTGGCCGAGGCCGGGCTCGACTACTTCAACCACAACCTCGACACCTCCGCTTCGTACTACGATCAGGTGGTTACCACCCGTAGTTACGAGCAGCGACTGGAGACGCTCGAGCGCATCCGCGCCGCCGGGATGCGCGTCTGCTGCGGTGGCATCGTGGGCCTGGGCGAGTCGCGCGCCGACCGCGTCGAGATGCTGGCCACCCTGGCCAACCTACCGGTGCAGCCGCAGAGCGTGCCGGTCAACCGACTGATCCCCATTCCCGGTACCCCGCTGGAGGAGACCGAGGCGGTGGACCCGTTCGAGGTCGTGCGCACCATCGCAGCGGCGCGCATCGTCATGCCCGGCTCCTACGTCCGTCTGGCCGCCGGGCGCGAGCAGATGAGCGACGAGCTCCAGGCGTTGTGCCTGAGCGCCGGGGCCAATAGCCTCTTCCTTGGCGAGCGGCTGCTGACCACCGGCAACCCGGAGACGGACGCAGACCGGCAGCTGCTCCACAGCCTGGGGATGACCCTCGAGCCGCACCCCCACCGTTGCGCCGAGCTGGAGCCGTGAGCGATCCGGCGGCCCGGCTCGATGCGCGGCTGGCGCCGCGGCTCGCCGAGCGCCGCGAGGCGGGGCTGTACCGCCACGCCGAGGTCCTCGACGGCTACGACGGGGCCACCGCCGTCCGTCGCGATGGTCAGCGGTGCACCGTCTTCTGCGGCAATGATTACCTCGGCCTGGCTGCCGACCCGCGCCCGGCCCGGGTTCTCGCCGAGCACGCGCAGCGCTCGGGCAGCGGCGCCGGGGCTGCGCACCTGGTCACCGGCCACCGCCCCGAGCACGAGGCGCTCGAGGCGGAGCTGGCGGCGTTCACCGGCCGGGAGGCCGCGCTTCTCTTCTCCACCGGCTACATGGCCAATCTGGGCGTGATCACCGCTCTGGTCCGGCGGGGGCAGGCGGTGGCCGAGGACCGTTTGAATCACGCCTCGCTGATCGATGCCGTACGCCTTGCTGGGGCGCGCCCGCGGCGCTACCGCCACGCCGACCCCGCGCATCTGGCGGAGCAGGTGGGCGAGCGCGCTGCGCTGGTGGTCACCGACGGTGTCTTCAGCATGGACGGCGACGTTGCCCCGCTGCCTGAGCTGGCCGCCGTCGCCGAGGCCGCCGGTGCGGTGCTGGTGGTCGACGACGCCCACGGCCTCGGGGTGATCGGGCCCGGGGGGCAGGGCAGCGTGCCGGCCACCGGCTGCGCGCCGGAGCGGGTCCCGGTGCTGGTGGGTACCCTGGGCAAGGCGTTCGGTACCTTCGGTGCCTTTGTCGCCGGCAGCCGGACCCTGATTGACGCCCTGCGCCAGTGGGCCCGCCCGTACATCTACACCACGGCACCGCCGGCGGCGCAGGCGGCGGCTGCCCTGGAGGCGGTGCGCATCGCCCGTGCCGAGCAGTGGCGGCGTGAGCGGCTGCAGGCGCTGATCAGCCGCTTCCGCGCCGGCGCCCGGGAGCTGGGCCTGCCGGTGGCGCAACCGCCGGGGCCGCAGACGCCGATCCTCCCGGTGCTCGTCGGCCAAAGCGCCACTGCCAGCGCCTGGAGTGCCGAGCTCGATCGCCGCGGCCTGCGCGTCGCGGCGATCCGGCCGCCGACCGTGCCGGCGGGAACCGCCCGACTGCGCGTCAGCCTGACCGCCTGCCACGGCGAGGCGGACATCGACCGGCTGCTTGAGGCCCTGGATGCGGCCGCTCGTCGCCACCCCGCCACCCCGGAGGCGGTGTCGTGACAGCGCCGCTGCTCCTGGTCCCGGGCTGGTCCTTCGATGCGCGCGTCTTCGCCCCCTTGCGGGCCGCTCTGGAGGTGCCGGCTGACGTGCTTGAGCTGCCGGGCCATGGCGGCTGCGCCGACCCCGGCACGGTGGAACTCGCCGGGGTGGCTGCGCCGGTCATCGATGCCGCGCCGGACGATGCGGTTTGGGTGGGCTGGTCGCTGGGCGGCACCGTTGCCCTGGAGGCCCTGCGCCGAGGCAAGCCCTTGCGCGGTGTGGTCCTGATTGCTGCCACGCCCCGGTTTACCATGGAGGCCGACTGGCCGTGCGCGACTCCGGCGGCAGAGCTGACTGCCATGCAGGCTGGCCTCGGGCGGAGCCCGGCGGCGACCGTGCGGCGTTTTCGCCGGCAGCTCGGGCGGGTCTCGGCGGACGATGCCGCTGCCGTCGCCGACCCCAGTCAGGCCTCCAACGACGGGCTGGCGGCCGGGCTGGCGGCCCTCGCCGAGGCTGACCTGCGCGGGGCGCTTGCCGGGGCGGTGCAGCCGCCGCCGACGCTATGGCTCGGGGGGGGGCGTGATCCTCTGGTGCCCACGGCGGCGCTGCAGCGGGGCGCCGCGGCCTGTGGCGGCCGGGTGGAGATCCTCGATGACGCTGGCCATCTGCCCCACTGCACCCACGCCACCGAAGTGGCACAGGCCATCCACTGCTTCCTCGAGGAGGTCCGATCGTGAACCCAGGCGATGCCCAGCGGATCGATCGCCGTCGCGTGCGACGCAGTTTCGACGACTCGGCGGAGCGCTACGACGAGGTCGCCGTACTCCAGCGCGAGGTCGCCGACCGCCTGCTTGAGCGGCTCGATCCGGTCCGGGTGGCCCCGCGCCGTGTCCTCGACCTCGGTGCCGGGACCGGCTACGCGACACGTGCGCTGATCCGGCGCTACCGCAAAGCCGAGGTCCACGCCCTGGACATCGCTCCGGCCATGCTGCAGCGGGCCCGGCGGCGGGCGCCGTGGCTGCGACGTCCGCGCTGCGTCTGCGCCGATCTTCACGCCCTGCCGTACCCGGACGACACCTTTGAACTGGTCTTCTCCAGCCTGGCCCTGCAGTGGGCGGAGGACCTGCCGGCGGCCCTGCGCGAGCTGCAGCGGGTGACCGCCCCGGAGGGGGCGGTGATGTTCGCCACCTTCGGCCCGGATACACTGCACGAGCTGCGCGGGGCTTGGGCCGAGGTGGACGATCACGCCCGCGTGCACCGCTTTCCCGACAAGCACGACGTCGGCGACCGGATGCTCGAGGCGGGGTTCGTCGACCCGGTGCTCGATGGCGAGCCCTTTAATCTCACCTATGCCCACCCGCGTGCCGTTATGCGCGACCTCAAGGCCCTGGGTGCCTCCAACGCCGCCCCCGGTCGCCCCCGCGGTCTGCTCTCACCCCACCGCCTGGCCCGGGTGGAGGCCGCCTATAGCCTCGCCTGGCGTCAGCCCGACGGCCGCGTGCCGGCCACCTACGAGGTGGTCTACGGCCACGCCTGGGGTATGGCCGGAACCCCGCAGCGCGCCGACGAGACCGGCGAGGTCCGGCTCGATGTCCACGGTATCCGGCGGAGGCGGCGGTGAGCGCGCACCGGGACGGTCTCTCCGGGGTGTTCATCACCGGCACCGACACCGGAGTCGGCAAGACGGTCTACGCCGGGGGGCTGATCCGTCTCCTGCAGCGCAGCGGGGTCCCGGTGGCGGCCATGAAGCCAGTGGCCGCCGGTTGCCGACGCACCGCCGCCGGACTGCGCAACGACGACGCCGAGCAGCTGCAGGCCCTGTTCGATCCGGCTCCGCCCTACGCCACCGTCAATCCGTGCGCCCTGGAGGCGGCGGCCGCCCCGCACCTGGTGGCCGCGGAGGAGGGGCGATCCATCGATGTTGCGGGGTTGGTCGCGGCGGCCCGGGCGCTGGCGCAGGAGCGGTTCACCGTCGTCGAGGGGGCCGGCGGCTGGCGGGTGCCCCTGGGGCCGACGCAGGACGTGGCCGGTCTGGCCCGGCAGATCGGCCTGCCCGTGGTGCTGGTCGTCGGCGTCCGCCTGGGCTGTCTGAACCACGCCCTGCTCAGCGCCGAGGCGATCCGTGCCGACGGCCTCACTCTGGCCGGCTGGGTGGCCAGCGAGCTGGAGGCCGACGACCCGCGCCGCGAGGCGCAGATCGCCAGCCTCGATGCCCGCCTGCCGGCGCCGCGGCTCGGGCGCATCCCCCCGCTGGCCACGCCCGACCCGCAGCGGGTGGCCGACCACCTGGTGCTGCCGCGTTAGCTACGAGGCGCCGCCACGCGGGGCGTAGGGCGGCCGGCTCTGTACGTGGTGGTGCCAGTCGCCGCTGTCGATCAAGCGGGCGTAAGGCGGGACCCGGTTGATCCAGTAGATCTGGCAGGTCAGCGGCGCCTCCGGGGCCGAGGCGGGGTGCGCGGCGACCTGTTCCCGGCGGTACAGCCCGGCCCGCGGTCGCTGCGGATCGCAGTCCTCGTAGGGGTCGAGGACGCGGAAGACCCGGCGAGGATCGAGCACCGTGAGGAGTACCCCGCGCACCCAGGTCTCGCGGGAATCCTGTGGCAGGCGGGGGACCGCGCCCGGGAAGGGGCCCAGGTCGTAAAGGCGCCCACGGATCCAGCCTTCGTCGATGCGTTCGGTGTAGCGCTGGATGGCTGCCTGCACTTGCGGATCGTCGGCCCCCGCGAGGATGGTCCCGTACGCGAACAGTCGCTGTTGCATCGTCACGCTGCGCCTGCCGGCTTTACAATCCCCACGAGGGTAACCCAAACAGCAGGAGGGGCAAGCTATGCGCCTGACGAGTCAGAGCCTGACCGACGGTCGACCGGTCCCGGAGCCGTACGCCTTCGGGATCCCGGATGCCGAAAACCACATGGCCCTGGGCCGGAATCTCAGCCCCCACTTCGCCTGGTCGGATCTGCCGGCGGGCACGCGCTCGCTGGTCCTGGTCTGCCACGACCCGGACGCCCCGAGCCACGCCGGCGACGTGAATCGCGAGGACCGGGAGATCCCCTCGGACCTGCCGCGGGTGGACTTCTACCACTGGTTGCTGGTCGACCTTGATCCGGGGCTGGGCGAGGTGGCCGAGGGCGCCTTCGCCGAGGGCGTGGTGCCCGGGGGCAAGGATGCACCCGAGGGGCCCCACGGCACCCGGCAGGGGGTCAACGACTACACCGACTTCCTCGCCGGCAGTGACGAGATGCGCGGTACCTACTACGGCTACGACGGGCCGTGCCCGCCGTGGAACGACTCCATCCCGCACCGCTATATCTTCACCCTCTACGCCCTCGACGTGGAGCGTGCGCCGGTGGCGGCGGGTTTCCGCGGGCCCGACCTGCTCGAGGCCATTCGCCCGCACATCCTCGATCAGGCCAGCATGACCACCACCTACAGCCTCAACCCCCGCGTCCCGGCGTAAGCGCGGGGCGTCTCTCCCCCGGTGGCCGTCGTGCCCCCGGGGGGGAGCGTCAGTCCTGCCCGTAGGGGTTGTTCATGACGTCGAACCAGCGCCGATGGTGCTCGGCCGCCTGCTCGCGCCAGCGCCGGACCTCCTCGCGGGAGTGCTTCTCGCGGATGCGGTGATCGGATAGCGAACGCGGGTCGTCGTCCTGGGGGTGCTTGTCGGCGTCGGCGCTCATGGCTGTCCTCCTGTCTCGTCCTCGTCGTCCGCCCCGGCCAGCAGGCCGAGGTCGTGGAGCAGGGTCTCAATGGCGTGTCGGGTCCGCTCGTCCGGGTTGGCGAGGCGGAACCCGGTGGCCGTATAGGCCGGGTTCACGTCCGGTGCCGACCAGCGCGCCTCGGCGGTGACGTCGATGCGTACATCGCCAGCGATCTCGCTGCCCGGCTCACCACGGATCTGCAGCTGCAGGCGCTGCCCGGGGGTGAAAGCGCGGTCCCCGATGAGCAGCAGCCCGTCCGGCGAGAGATCGCCGAGGACACCGAGCCGCGTCCCGTCGTTGCCGTCGTGTACCGGTAGATAGTAGAGCAGGTGCGAGCGCTTTTCGCCTCGCCGCAGACGCTGAATTTGCGGCCGGTAGCCGGTCTTGCCGCCGCGCTGGTTCATGGCGATCTCTCCTTGGCTTCAGGGGCGATGGGGCTCGGCCAGGTACTCGTGGCTCTGCATCTCGTGGAGCCGGCTGGCGGTGCGCTGGAACTCAAAGGCCAGCCGCCGGCCGGCGTAGAGGGCCTCCGGCGCCGCGGTCGCCGAGCAGATCAGGTTGACCCGCCGCTCGTAGAGTTCGTCGACGAGCGCCATCCACCGGCGTGCCTCGTCCTCGCGGTTGGCCTCGAAGCGGGGCACGTCGGCGACCAGCACAGTGTGGAACAGTCTTGCCAGCTCGATGTAATCGGAGGCGCTGCGCGGCCCGCTGCACAGCTCGGTGAAATCGAACCAAGCGACGCCATCGGCCCAGCGGCGCGCGCGGATCGGCCGGTCCTCGATGTCCAGGGTGCCGTCGCTCTGCCCGGGCTCCGGGGCGAGCTGCACGAACCGCTCCTGCAGTCGCGCGTCGTGTTCGCCGGCCGCGCCGATCAGGTAGACCGGCGCCTGCTCCAGGCGCTCGAGCCGGTAATCCCGCTCACCGTCCAGGTTCACCACGCGGCAGTGGCGCTTGAGCGCATCGATGGCCGGCAAGAAGCGGGCCCGCTGCAGGCCGTCGCGGTAGAGATCGTCCGGGTGCACGTTGGAGGTGGCCACCAGAGTAACCCCCTCGCCGATGAGCTGCTCGAGCAAGCGGCCAAGGATCATGGCGTCGGCGATGTCGCTGACGTGGAACTCGTCGAAGCAGAGCACCCGATGCTCGGCGGCGAAGTCGCGGGCCAGGTGGCCGAGCGGATCGCGGTGATCGCGCAGCCGGTGCAGCGCGTCGTGGGTACGCCGCATAAAGTGGTGGAAGTGCAGGCGCTGCTTGGCCGCGAAGGGCAGGGCATCGAAGAAGGCGTCCACCAGATAGGTCTTGCCGCGCCCGACCGGGCCGTGGAGGTAGAGTCCGGGGGCGGCGGTGCCCGGGCGCCGGCGCAGCCAGCCCAGCCACCCGGCGCCGGCCGGCTGCGCGAGCAGGTCGTCGTGGAGTGTCTGCAGGGCCTGCACGGCGCGCTGCTGGGCTGGATCGGGGTGGATAACGCCCCGGGCCAGATCGTCCTGGTAGCGAGTCTGAACCGGCATGGGGGGCTTAGATGGTCAGATCCAGGCGGCCGCCGCGGCCGAGGACATCGGGCTGCGACATGGCCTGAACCTCGACCAGTTGCCGCAGCCCCCGGGGCAGATCCTCGGTATCCGGCCGGAGGCCGTGGCTGCCGGCTCCGCCGCTGCGCAGCCCGCCCTCCGGCGTCAGGCTGCGATCCTGGCCCTCGTAGCGGGCGGCGATGAGCTCCGGCGGCCGGAACCCCCCGGCGTCGCCGAGTCGGGGGGTTGGCGGCTGGCCCACGCCGCCACTGGCCAACCCCTCGGCGGCCAGCGGTGTGGGGCGGACGGGTGAGGCGGGGCGAGCGGCCTCCGCGTGGCGGGCAAAGTCGGTCTGCCCGGCAGCCTGGGGCTGCTGGGTGCGTTGGGCCCCGCGCACACGCTCGGCGGGGTTGAGGTAAGGGCTCCGGTTCGCCTCCACGTGCATGGCCTTTAGCCTACATCATCAGTGCCTCGAGGTGGGCCGCGGCGCAGCGGCCGACCACGGAGGTGTTGTAGCCACCCTCGAGCACCGAAACCACGCGCCCCTGGCAGTGGCGCTTGGCCACGTCCACCAACTCCCGGGTGGCCCAGGCGAAGTCGGTCTCGTCCAGCTGCAGGGTAGCCAGCGGGTCCGAGCGGTGGGCGTCGAAGCCTGCCGAAATCAGGATCAGTTCCGGCTGCAGCGCGTCGAGGGCGGGGAGGATGGTCTGCGTAAAGGCCTCGCGAAACGCCTCAGAGCCATCGCCGTCAGCCAGGGTGACGTTGACGATGTTCGCCGGGTTGTCGCTGCCCGGTGTGCCGGTGCCCGGGAACAGGGGGTGCTGGTGGGTCGAGAAGTAGTGGAACCCCGGCCGGCCGCGGCTGATCTCCTCGGTGCCGTTGCCGTGGTGAACATCGAAATCGACCATCGCCACCCGCTGCAGGCCGTAGTTGGCCACTGCGTGGCCGGCGCCGACGGCGATGTTGTTGAAGAAGCAGAATCCCATGGCCCGATCGGACTCGGCGTGGTGGCCCGGCGGGCGGACCGCACAGAAGACGCGCTGCGCCTTCCCGGAGAGCACGCCGTCGACCCCGTGGCAGACGGCTCCGGCGGCCCGCCGCGCGGCCTCGCCGGTGGCCGGGCAGAGGCGGGTGTCCGGATCGATGTGCCGGGCCCCCTCCGCGGGGACGCTGTCGAGCAGCGAGCGCACGTAGGTCGGGTCGTGGGCCAGCTCGAGCTGCGCGGTGGTGGCCAGCGGCGCCTCCTCGCGCAGGACGTACTCGAAGGTGGCGTGCTGGAGCGCCTGAAGGATGGCCTGCAGCCGCGCGGCGCTCTCCGGGTGGCCGGTGCCGGCGTCATGCTCCAGGCACTGGGGGTGGGTGATCAGCCAGGTTGTCACGATGCCTCCCGCGGGGCGCGCGCCCAGGCAAAGACCCAGGGTACGTCAAAGGACGGTACCTCGGCCTCCCAGTCGCCCCAGTCAGCGAAGGTGTGGGCCAGTCCGGCGCGGATCTCCTCGCGCAGGCCGGGTTCGTCGGCGCCGCAGCACTGCATGGCCATGACCCCGCCGGGGTTCAGTCGGTCCGAGACCTTGGCGAGGATCTCGCGGATATACTCGGTTCGCGGCTGGTCTTCTCGGACCGGATCCATGGTCAGGTCATAGATGATGCCGTCCCAGCGCTCCTCGGCGTCGAGGTAGGCGAAGGCGTCGCCGACCACCACCTCGGCGCCGGGCCGGTCGAAGGCGTCGCCGCAGAGATCCGGCAGGTACTGGCGTGAGAGCTCGATGACGTCGCCGTCGATATCCACCAGCACCGCCCGGCGCGCGCCGGCATCGAGCAGCGCGCGCAGGACGCCGCCGTCGCCGCCGCCGAGGATGAGCACATCGCCCAGTGCGTTGGCCTCGCGCAGCGGCCGGGTGATTGCCTGGTTGTAGGGCTCGTCGGCGTTGGCGATCTGCAGGTCGTCATCGAGGTAGAGCAGGTGCCCCACCGCCGGATCGTGGGCGATGACGATGTCCTGGTAGGCGGAGCGCCGCCGCTCGACGATGGTCTGGTTGTACCGCACGTACTCGGGCTGCATAGACTTCCCGGTTTCCTGCCAGGTGAGATCGCGGGCGGCACCCCGGAGCGGCGACCGCCCGTCCTTGACCGGATTCTACAGGGAGTCGCTGCCGCGTACGAAACGGTAGATGGCCACCTCGCCGAGCAGGTTCGGGGCCAGGTCGATGAACGGTGTCGAGCGGTGGGCGCGGTCGAGCAGGCGCCGCTCGCGGATCTGCACGCCCATGGTGGCGCACAGGCGCTCGAAGTCGCGCACCGTGCACAGGTGGATGTTCGGCGAGTTGTACCAAGCGTTGGGTAGGGCCGGGCTGCGTGGCATGCGCCCCTTGAGCAGCAACTGCATGCGCAGCCGCCAGTAGCCGATGTTGGGGAAGGTGACGATGCCGTGGCGGCCCACACGCAGCATGTCCTCAAGGAGTTTGTCCGGGTAGCGCACCGCCTGGACGGTCTGGCTCATGATGACGTGGTCGAAGCTGTCGCGATGGAAGTCGTCCAGCCCCTCGTCCAGGTCGGCACGGACCACATTGACGCCGCGGTCCATGCATCGGGTGACCTTGCGCGGGTCGATCTCCAGGCCGTAGGCGGTTACGCCCTTACGCTGGACCAGATAGTGGAGCAGTGTGCCGTCGCCGCAGCCCAGGTCCAGAACCCGGGAGCCCGGCTCGATCCAGTCGGCGACGATCTCCAGTTCGCGGCGCAGCGGATTCACGCCCCCACCTCCCGGGCGACGTTGCCCATGTAGGCGGAGAAGGCCTCCAGGTAGCGCTGGATGGGCATCAGGAAGGCGTCGTGGCCCTGGGTGGCCTCGATCTCCATGTAGCTGACCGGCTTGTTGTGTTCCAGCAGCGCGCGGAGGATCTCGCGCGAGCGTGCCGGGGCGAAGCGCCAGTCGCTGGAGAAGGAGAGCAGCAGGGTCGAGCACTGGATGTGCGCGAGCGCCGCGGAGAAGTCGTCGTCGTGGTCGGCGGCCGGATCGAAGTAGTCGAGCGCCTTGGTCATCAGCAGGTAGGTGTTGGCGTCGAAGTCCTGCACGAAGCGCTGTCCCTGGTAGCGCAGGTAGCTCTCGACCTCGAAGTCCACCTGCTCGAAGTCGAAGCTCATGTCGCCGCGCAGATCGCGCCCGAACTTCGCGCGCATGGCGTCGTCCGAGAGGTAGGTGATGTGTCCGAGCATGCGCGCCACCGCCAGCCCACGACGGGGCGAGACGCCGTAATCGTAGTAACGCCCGCCGTGGAACTCGGGGTCGCTCATGATCGCCTGGCGGGCGACCTCGTTGAAGCCAATGTTCTGTGCCGACAGCCGCGGCGCGGCGGCGATGACAATGGCGTGGCGCAGGCGGTCGGGGTAGTCGATGGCCCACTGCATCGCCTGCATGCCGCCCAAGCTGCCGCCGGCCACCGCCGCCCACTGGCGGATGCCCAGCTCATCGGCCAGGCGTGCCTGGCTTCGTACCCAGTCGCGCACCGTGACGATGGGGAACTGGTCGCCGTAGGGCTTACCCGTCTCCGGGTTGATGCTGGCCGGCCCGGTGGAGCCGTGGCAGCCACCCAGGTTGTTGCTGCAGACAACGAAGAAGCGGTTGGTGTCCAGCGGTTTGCCCGGACCGATGCACGTCTCCCACCAGCCCGGCTTGCGGTCGTGCTCGGAGTGGTAGCCGGCGGCATGGTGATTGCCGGAGAGCGCGTGGCAGACCAGGATGGCGTTGGTGCCCTCGCGGTTGAGCTCGCCGTAGGTCTCGTAGACCAGCTCGTACCGGGGCAGCTCCCGACCGCAGACGAGCGGCAGGGGCTCCTCGAAGGTTGCCTTGTGCTGGGTCACCAGTCCGACGGAGTCGGTCGGCGGGCTTCTCACCATGACACTTCCGCTCGCTGAGCAATAGCCGTGCAGTCTAGCGAGCCGGCTATGGCCGGGACAAGCCGCCTCAGGTTGGCGGGGGGGCTTCCGGGCGCGGCAGCCCCTCCGGCCACTGCTTGGGAGCCGTGATGCGCAGGGTCTTGTCCCGGCTGCGCTCACCGCGCAGCAGCGTCACGGCCGACTTGGCCACGCCGAACTGCCGGGCCAGCAGCTTGCACAGGGCGGCGTTGGCCTTGCCCTCAACCGGTGGGGTGTTCAGGCGCACGCGCAGTCGCTCGCCCTGCACGTCCAGCGCCTCCCGCTTGGCCCGTGGGGTGACGCGGACGTGCACCAGCCAGGCGTCGTGTTCCGGGTCCGGGGTGATCCAGGGCATGGCGTCGGCAACCGTAGCGGTCGATGGGGGGTGCGGGACGGATCACGGCGCCGCCGGACACCCCGGCGACGCCGCGGGGCCGCGGCGGCTACATGGGCAGTGGTACCTGGCCACGCAGCGGGTAGACGGTGAGCATCCGCACCACGTGGATCAGCACCAAGGCGACCAGCGGCGAGAGGTCCAGTCCGCCCATATCCGGCATGAAGGAGCGGATCGGGCGCAGGATCGGGTTGACCAGCTGCTGGAGCAGGTGCAGCCCCGGGTGGCTAGCGGTGGGGTTGACCCAGCTGATGATCACGCCGATCAGGATCAGCACCGTATAGAGGTTCAGTACCAGGCCCAGCAGGCGTCCCACCGCCTCGATCGCCAGCGGCCCGAGCGGCGGCTGCTGCCCGTAGGCGAGCAGGAAGATGATGTAGAGCGCCGCCAGTTGCAGGACGAACATCAGTACGATCGCCGCCAGATCGATGCCGCCGACCCCGGGGATGACCCGGCGCAGGGGGTTGAGCACCGGTGAGGTGGCGCGCACCAGGAACTGCGAGATCGGGTTGAAGAAGTCGGCACGCACCGTCTGCAGCAAGAAGCGCAGCAGGACCGCCAGGATGTAGAGCGAGAAGGCGGTGGCGATCAGGAAGATCAGGGCGTCGGCGAAGTGGTTGGATTCCATTACTGCTCCCCTAGCAGGTTGCCAAGCTCATCGGCGCGGGTCGCGGCGGCTTCGGCCGCCCGCTGCAAGGCACCGCGCAGATCGGACGCTTCCAGGACTTCGAGGGCGCGCTCGGTGGTGCCCCCCGGTGAGGTCACCCGCTGGCGCAGCTGCGCCGGCGGATCGTCGGATTCCAGGGCCATGCGGGCCGCCCCGGTGGCCGTCTCCAGGGTCAGCAGACGGGCCGTTTCGCGGTCCAGGCCGAGCTCCACGCCAGCCTCCTCCAACGCCTCCATGACCAGGAAGAAGTACGCCGGACCGCTGCCGGAGATGGCGGTCACTGCGTCCATCTGCTGCTCGTTCTCCAGCCACCGGGTCTGCCCCACGGCGCGCAGCAGGGTCTCGGCCAGCTCGCGCTGCGCTTCACTGGCCTGCTCGTTGGCATAGAGCGCCGTAGCACCGCTCTGTACCAGCGAGGGGGTGTTGGGCATGGTGCGCACGATGGCCGTTCCGGCGCCGAGCCAGCGCTGCAGATCGCCCAGGCGGATGCCGGCGGCGATGGAGATCGCCACCGCGCCGCGCCGGGCGATGATCGGCCCGAGCGCCTCGGCCACGCCGCGCATGACCTGCGGTTTGACGGCCAGGATGACGGCATCTGCGGCCTCCGCCGCCGCCGCGTTGTCGGCGCAGGTCTCGATGCCCAGTTCGCCGGCCAGGCGTTCGCGGCGCTCGGTCTCGGGCTCGCTGGCGACGATGTGCGTGGCCGGGTAGCCGTCGGCGATCAGCCCGCCGATAAGCGAGCGGGCCATGTTGCCGCCTCCGATGAAGGCGATGCGCGCGTGCTGGGCCATAGTGATTCCTCCTCTACATCCGCGGCCCGAAGATCGCGGTACCGATCCGTATGATGGTGGCGCCCTCGGCGATGGCCGCCTCGAGGTCCGCCGACATCCCCATCGACAGCGTGTCCAGCTCGCGGTGGCCGCGCTCGTGGAGCTCCTCGCGCAGCTTGCGCAGCCGGGCCAGCGGCTGGCGCTGCTCGGCGAACGCCTCGGCCGGTGCCGGCAGGGCCATCAGCCCGCGCAGGCGCAGCCTCGGCAGGCCGTCCACGGCGGCGGCGAGCTCGAAGACGTCGTCCGGCGGGCAGCCGGCCTTCTGCGGCTCCTCGCTGATGTTCACCTGCAGGCAGACGTTAAGCGCTTCTCGATCGCTCGGGCGCTGCTCACTGAGCCGGCGGGCGATCTTGGCCCGGTCGACGGTGTGAATCCAGTCAAAGCGCTCGGCCACCTCGCGGGTTTTGTTCGACTGTACCCCGCCGATAAAGTGCCACTGGATGTCCAGATCGGCCAGTTCCGCCTGCTTCTCGGCGGCCTCCTGCAAGTAGTTCTCGCCGAAGGCGGGCTGCCCGGCGGCGTGGGCGGCACGGATGGCGGCCCCCGGGTGGCGTTTGCTGACCGCCAGGATCTGCACGCTGCCGGCCGGGCGGCCGTGGCTGGCCTCGGCGGCGCGGACGCGCTCCTGCACCGCGGCCAGGCGGCTGGCGATTTCGCTCATGATCTCTCGGATCCCGTCTAGGCTATTGGGAAGAACCGACCCCGGAATGATACGGGGCGCTGCGTGCCGCGTCGAACCGCGCCAGGGGCGAGGCCGTCGGCCGCCTGATACCCGTGTTAAAGTGAGGAAATTGGCAGGGCTTCATGCAAGGGGGTGCGTCATGCGCATGCACGCCAACTGGCTCATCGGCGGCTGTGGTCTGGTGTTCGCCTCGCTCGGGGCGTATCACCTGCACCACTCGCCGTGGGCGGCCGAGCGGGGTGCGGCTGGCGCCGACTGCTCCGAACAGCTCGAGCGCCTGCGCGCCTCGGCCGGGATGCCCGAGGTGTCCCGGGCGGTGGTCGAGACCATCGTCGAGGACCGGCAGGCCGAGCGCGACCAGCCGGTGGGCTCCAACCGGGCGATCCCGCGCGAGCACCTTGACGAGCTGATCGACGAGGCGGCTGAGGTCACCGGCCTGAGCGCCGATCTGATCCGTGCCGTGGTGCGCACCGAGAGCGACTACCGCCCGGGGGTGGTGAGCAGTGCCGGGGCGGTGGGCCTGATGCAGGTCCGCCCGATGGCAGCGGTGGACGTTGGCGAGCGCGTAACGGAGTGGCTCGAGCGCTTCGGCGAGCGCGAGGGCCTGGAGATCGAGGCCGAGGATCTGGCCGACCCGCGGCTGAACATCCTCCTCGGCAGCCATTACTTGGCCCACCTCCACGAGCGCTACGCCAGCTACGGCGAGCCGATGGCCACATGGCTGGCCCTGGCCGCCTACAACTGGGGGCCGGGCAACGTCTACCGCAACTTGCTCTCCAACCCGAACCTGCAGAACCTCGAGGATCTGCGCTGGTTGCTCCACCGCCGGGCCCCGTACGAGACCCGGGCGTTCATCGACCGCGTGCTCGAGCGCAGCGGCAAGCGGGCCGAGGAGGCCGGCGAGGCCATCTGACATCGGCCCGCCGGCCGCACGCCTCCACGCCCCCGCTCAGTGCAGCAGCTGGAACAGCCGCTGGCGGTAGCGGCGCGCCTCCGGGTGCTCGGGGCCGAGCATGCCGAGGACCTGGAGCGCCACCTGGTGGGCCTCGTCACGACGCTCCGGGTCGCGCTGGACGAGGTGGAGCAGGTGGTCCAGGGCCTCCAGCTCGCCGCCGGCTACCACCAGGCGCAAGGCCAGTTCCAGGCGGGCCTGGCCGTCGCCGGCGTCGGCCTCCACACGCTGCTCCAGCGCCTCGAGCGCGGGCAGGTCGCGCACCCGTTCGGCGAACTCCTTGCGCGCGAGGATCCCCTGCGCCCGCGGGTCCTGCTGATCGTTGGCAGACAGCCCCTCAACCAGCGTGAAGGCCTCGTCGGCGTCACCGCTTTGCAGCAGCGCGCGGGCCAGGTCGATGGTGACCCCGGCCTCATCGGGACGCTGTTCCCGGGCAGCGCGCAGGTACGGGACCGCCTCGGTGGAGCGGCCTTCGCTCATCAGCTCCCGGGCCTGTTCATAGGGGTCCGTCTCGGGGGCCTCCACGTACTGGCCCAGCCACTGGCGCAGCTCCCCCTCGGGGACGGCGCCCATGAACTGGTCCACCGGTTGTCCTTCCTTGACCAGCAGGGCGGTGGGTAGGCTCTGCACCCCCACCTGCGTGGCCAGCTGCTGTTGCTGGTCGCAGTCCACCTTGGCCAGGCGGAAGCCGCCCTGATACTCATCGGCCAGCTTTTCCAGCAGCGGGCTGAGGGTCTTGCAGGGCTCACACCACTGCGCCCAGAAGTAGATCAGCACAGGCTGCTGCATCGAGGCATCGATGGCCTGTTCCTTGAAATTCTCGATGGTGACATCGACGACGTTGGGCGAAGCGCTCACGGTTGCCTCCGAATCGGTTCGGTTCACGGGGTGCGGGGATAGACGATGCGCCCGGCGACCAGGGTGGCGGTGGCGCGGCCGGCCAGCTCCTGGCCCAGGACCAGGGAGTTGCGGCCGCGGCTGTGCAGGCTCTCGGGGGTCACCCGCCAGGTCTGTCGCGGATCGACGACCGCCACATCGGCGGCGGCGCCGGGCGTCAGGGTGCCGGCCTCCAGGCCGAGCGCCCGGGCCGGGCCCAGGGTGACCCGGTCGACCGCCTCGGCGATCGACAGCAGCCCCTCGTCGACCAGGCGCAGGGTCAGCCCGAGCAGGGTGTCGACGCCGCTGACACCGGGTTCGCTGTCGGCGAAGGGGCAGATCTTGGCGTCAGGGTCGTGGGGCTGGTGGTCCGAGCAGATGGCGGTGATCGCCCCCTCGGCCACCGCCCGGCGCAGCCCGTCGCGGTCCTGCGCGGTGCGCAGCGGCGGGCGGACGTGGGCGGCGGTGTTGTAGGCGTCGCAGTCCTGTTCGGTGAACAGCAGCTGGTGGATGGCCACGTCGGCGGTCACCGGCAGCTGTGCCCGGCGCGCCTCGGCGACCATGGCGGCGGCGCGCGCCGTGGACAGCCGGCCCAGGTGGACCGGGTTGCCGCTCTCCTCGACGAGGGCCAGGATCCGCCCGACGGCGGCGGTCTCGGTCGCCGCCGGCTGCCCGGGCAGCCCCAGCCGGGTGGCGGTCTCGCCCTCGTGGACGCGGCCGCTGTCGGCCAGGCTCGGATCCTCCGGGGTGAGGACGACCGGCAGCGAGAAGGTGGCTGCATAGTCCAGTGCGCGCCGCAACACCAGGGTGTTGGCGACGGGGCGGCCGCCGTCGCAGACCGCCGGGCAGCCGGCGTCGCGCAGGGCGGCCATCTCGGCCAGGTACTCGCCATCGAGCTCGCGGGTCAGCGCCCCGAGCGGCCGCACGCGGGCGGCATCGGCCACCTGCGCGCGGCTGTGCACCAGCTCCACCACCGACGGCGTGTCCATGGCTGGCCGGGTGTCCGGGGGCAGGAGCAGGGTGGTGATCCCGCCGGCCGCCGCCGCCCGGCTCTCCGGGACGATGCCGCCCTTGCGCGTGGCGCCGGGCTCGCGCAGCCGCGCGGCCAGGTCCACCAGGCCGGGGAGGACCAGCTGCCCGGTGGCGTCGATGGCCCGGTCGGCGGCGAACCCGTCCGGCGCCGTGCCCACGGCGAGGATCCGCCCGTCGGCGATGAATACATCGCGCGGCTCGTCCAGGCCGCTGGCCGGGTCGATGACGTGCCCGCCGTGGATGTGGATGCGGCTCAACTCGACGCCTCCTCGATCGGTTCGGTGGGGATCTCGCCCTGCCCGCCGAGGACCATGGACATGACCGCCATGCGCACCGCGATGCCGTTTGTGACCTGGCGCAGGATCACCGAGCGCGGCCCGTCGGCCACCTGGGGGTCGAGCTCGACGCCGCGGTTGACCGGGCCGGGGTGCATGACGATGGCCTCCGGGTGGGTGCGCTCCAGGCGCCGCTCGGTCAGCCCGTAGCGGGCGAAGAACTCGCTCTCGCTCGGCAGCAGGGCGCCACGCATCCGCTCGCGCTGCAGGCGCAGCATCATCACCACGTCGGCGCCGTCGAGCCCGGCATCCATGTCCTCGTGGACCCGCACCCCCAGCCGCCCGATATCCCGCGGGAGCAGCGTGCGCGGCCCGATCACCCGCACCTCGCCAGCGCCGAGGCCGAGCAGGGCGTGGATCTGCGAGCGGGCCACCCGCGAGTGGAGGATATCGCCAACGATGGCGATGGTCAGCGGCTCCAGTGGGCCCTTTTCGCGGCGGATGGTGAAAGCGTCGAGCAGGGCCTGGGTAGGGTGGGCGTGACGCCCGTCGCCGGCGTTGATCACCGCCACCCCGGGGGCCACATGGCGCGCGATGAACTCGGCGGCGCCGCTGTCGGCGTGGCGGACCACAAAGGCGTCGCACTGCATCGCCTCGAGGTTGCGCAGCATATCCAGCAGGCTCTCGCCCTTGCTGGTGGAGGAGGTGGCCACGTCGATGTTGAGCACATCGGCCGAGAGCCGCTGGGCAGCCAGCTCGAAGGTCGTGCGGGTGCGCGTGCTCGGCTCGAAGAAGAGGTTGATGATGGTCCGCCCGCGCAACAGCGGAACCTTCTTGACCGACTTGCCGAGAACCCCGGAGAACGACTCGGCGGTATCCAGAATGCGGGCGAGCAGCTCGCGGGGCAGCCCCTCGGTGGTGACCAAGTGGCGCAGCTGCCCCTGCGGGTCGAGTTGCACGCTCACGGCGTCTCTCCTTCCAGCATGAAGCGCAGCGGCTCGGGGCCGCGCAGCTTGAGCCGCTGCCCACCGGGGAGTTCGAGCCGGGTCCCGGTGACATCCGGCTGGACCGGCAGCTCCCGTCCACCGCGGTCGACCAGCACGGCCAGGAGCACCTGCTGTGGGCGGCCGTAGTCGAACAGGGCGTTGAGCGCCGCCCGCGTGGTGCGGCCGGTGTGGATCACGTCATCGACCAGCAGCACAGCACGTCCGTCCAGGGTCACTGGAACCTCGGAGGTCTGCACCGCCGCCTTGAGCCCGGAGGTCGCGTAGTCGTCGCGGTGGAAGGCGACCTCCAGGGTGCCCACTGGCGGGCGGGCGAGGAGCCGGTCGTGCAGCCCGCGGGCCACCCACACGCCGCCGGTGTGGATGCCCACCAGGATCGGCGAGCGGATGCCGCGGCGCTCCAGCTCGGTGTTGATCTCCGCGGCGACGGTGTCGAGCAACTGCGGGACGTCGATCTCGGCGTCAGTCATGCCACCCCTTGCTGGGCAAAGAAGGTCTCGAGGATGACCGCGGCAGCCTCGGCGTGCACGGCCTGCGGGTCGCGCTGGCGCTGCCGCGGGTCGAGCCGCTCCTCCGCGGCACGCGAGGAGAGGCGCTCGTCGATGGTGTGCACCGGTAGCCCGAAGCGCCCGTGCAGGCGGCCGGCCAGGCGCCGGGCCAGGGCGGTGCTGTCGGCATCGCTGCCGTCGGCGTGGCTGGGCAGCCCCACCACCAGCGCCGCCGGCGCCCAGTGCTCAAGCAGCCCGGCGACTGCCGCCCAGTCCGGCTGTCCGTGGCGTGCGCTGAGGGTGGTCACGCCGCGGGCGGTGCCCAACAGGGCCTCGCCGACGGCCACGCCGATGTGCCGCTCACCGGGGTCGAAGCCCATCAGCATGCCGCCGGGCGGCTCAGGCATGCCCGCTTTCCGAGGAGAGCAGGGCGATGTCCACACCCAGGTGCGCGGCCGCGGCGCGCCAGCGCTGGCTGGTATCGGTGTCGAAGATGACCCGGGCATCGGCGGGGCCGGAGAGCCAGGCGTTCTGGGCCAGCTCCTCCTCCAGTTGGCCGGCGCCCCAGCCGGCGTAACCCAGCGCCACCAGGAAGCGCTCCGGGCCCTCGCCCCGCGCCAGGGCGGCGAGGATGTCCCGCGACGTGGTCAGGGCCACGCCCTCGCAGACCGGCGCGGTGGCGTTCCACTCCTGTCCGGCCGGGTGGAGCACGAAGCCGCGCTCGCGCTGCACGGGTCCACCGGCGTAGACGACCTGATCCTGCGGGCAGCCGTCGCTGATCTCCAGCTCCAGGTGGCGGAACAGATCGCCGAGGGTGACTTCGGTGGGTCGGTTCACCACGATGCCCATCGCCCCGTCCTCGCTGTGCTCGCAGAGCAGCGTCACGGTCTGTGCGAAGTTCGGGTCGTCCAGGGCCGGCATAGCGATCAGGAACTGACTGCCCAGCTGGTCCCCGCCTTGTCCGGTTTGCTCGCTCATGCGCTCCAGTATCGGCCACCGCGCGCAGCCGGGACAAGGGTGGCAAGGCAGTTATTGAGCGCGCACGCGCCGGCCCTCGATGAATGCCCAGGTCCGGGTGATCACCAGGCGGTCCTGCCCCTCGAGGACCTCCTCGGGTACATCCGGGTACGGGGCACCGAGCCGGACGATGCGCACCGCCGCCTCGTCGAGCAGCCGGTGGCGCGACGGCTGGATGATGCGCACGTCCTCTAGCGACCCGTCCGGCATCAGCGTTACCTCGAGGATCAGTTGCCCGGATAGCCCCCGCTCGCGGGCTTCGCTCGGGTAGTTGAGATTACCCACGGCCTCCACCTTGCGCGTCCAAGCCTCCATGTAGGCGGCGGCCTCGTGGGAGCGCGTGCGGGCGTTGAGAAAGCGCTTGGTCGGCTCCCGGGGCTGGCTCAGCCGCTGCTGCAGCGCCGCCGCCTCGGCGGCGGCCGCCTGGCGCCGGCTGTCGAGCAGATCCTGGAGCGAAGGCCGCTCCTCGGCCCGGGGTTGCTCATCGGCGGGCGGTGTTGGCGTCTCGGCCTGCTCGCTGTCGATCAGGGACTCGGCCCGCGCCTCAGGGGCGGCCGCCGGTTCGCCCGGCTCGGGGGCTTCCACGGCGGGGATCGGTTCGCCGGCCACCGGTGAGGGGATCTGCGCCTGCTCAGCCACGCCCCCGCCGTCCTGGTCCAGATCGGCCAGGTAGTCGGCGTCCTCCGGGGGGGTCTCGGCCTCGTCGTAGGCCAGTGTGACCTCCATCATCGAGGCATCCTGGGGGCGCTCGTCGCCCTCCCAGGTCAGCCCCACGCCCAGGATCACCAGGGCGTGGGCCACCACGGCGAGGAACAGCGCCATGCCCAGACGGTCATCCGGTTGCACCGCGGGGTCGTTCACGGCTGGTGCCTCGCTCACTCGACGTGGACCGTCTCCGGTTCGCCCCGCAACTCAACCCGCTCGGCCATGGCCTCGCTCATCCGGACCACGCCCTCGCGGTCGATGAGCAGCGCATAGCGGATCTCCAGCGCCTCGGCCAGGGCCCGCCAGTCCTCGGGGCCGGCGATGAACAGCGCCGTGGCCGCGGCGTCGGCGTGGACCGGGTCTTCGTGGATCACCGTCATCGAGCGGCTGCCCATGGCCGGGTAACCGGTGGTCGGGTCGAGGATATGGTGGTAGCGGCGGTCCTCGTGGGTGAAGGTGCGCTCGTAGTCGCCGGAGGTGAACACGCTCTCATCGGCGTGCGCCTCGACGGCGGCGAGCACCGTGCCGGCCCGGGGGTCGCGGACGCCCATCCGCCAAGGCCGATCCGCCGGCGCCCCCAGGGCGATCAGATCGCCGCCGAGGCTGATCAGCGCCGTGCGCACCCCTTGCTCGCGCAGGGCGGCCATGGCGCGCTCGCCGGCAAACCCCTTACCGATACCGCCGAGGTCGATGCGCACCGCGTCGTTGCTGCTGGTCACGTAGCGATCGGCATCCCAGCTCAGGTCGGCGATGCGCGGCGCCTGCTCCACCCAGGCCTCGATCTCCTCGGCCGGTGGCGGCTCGGCCAGCGGGCCGTCCTGGGCGGAAAAGCCCCACAGCTCGGTGAGTCCGCCGATGGCCGGGCTGAAGCGCCCGCCGGTGCGCTCCTCCATCTCGCGGGCGCGCTCGAGGATGGCGATCAGCTCCTTGCTGACGGTCATGCCCTCGCCGGCAGCGAGCCGCTCGTTGAGCGGCCCGAGCTCCGAGCCGCGAGTCGGTTCCCAGGCCTCGCTGATGGCGTCGATCTCCGCCCGGGCCGCCTTGGCGGCCGCCTCGGCGTCGCTGTCGCCGGCATCGAGGATATGGATCTCCACCTCCGTGCCCAGGGAGATGAACTGCAGTCGGGTCGAATCCGGCTCATCGGCGCAGCCGGCCAGCCCCATGGCGGCGGCCAGGGCCGCCAGCGCCAGGGCGCGGCCCGCGGAAACCAGGCGTGTCATGCCGAGCCCTCCAGGTGATCGAAGAAGGCGCCGGCGGTGTTGACGCCGCACAGGGCGTCGATCTCGCGAAAGCAGGTGGGGCTGGTGACGTTGATCTCGGTCAGCCGCTCGCCGATGAAGTCCAGCCCCACCAGTTCCAGGCCGCGTTCGCGCAGGGTGGGGGCCAGCTCGGCGCAGACGGCGCGCTCGCGCTCGGTGACCGGTGCTGCCTCGCCGCGGCCGCCGGCGGCCAGGTTGCCCCGCGTCTCGCCCCGCGCCGGGATCCGCGCCAGGGCATGGGGGAAGGGCTCGCCGCCAAAGACCAGTACCCGTTTATCGCCCTCCTCGATGCGGGGCAGGTACTCCTGGGCCAGGGCGTAGCGCCGGCCGCCGTCGGTGAGGGTCTCCAGGACCACGCTGGTGTTCGGATCGCCCGCCTCGAGGACGAAGATCGAGGCCCCCCCCATGGCATCCAGCGGTTTGAGCACCGCTTTGCCCTGCTCGGCGATGAACGCACGCAGCTGCGTCGGGTCGGCGGCCACACGGGTGGCCGGGCACAGGTGGGGCCAGTGCAGGGCGAAGAGCTTCTCGTTGGCATCGCGCAGCGCCGCCGGTCGATTCACCACCCGCACCCCCTGCGCCTCGGCCAGTGACAGCAGCTGCGTGGCGCTGATATAGCCGGCATCCACCGGCGGATCCTCGCGCATGAGGATGGTGTCGAGTTCGGCCAGGGGCATCGGCCGCGGTTCGCCCAGCGTGTACCAGTCCCGCTCGTCGTCGCGGACCTTTGCCGGCCGGCCGCGCCCGCAGGCGGCTCCGCCGTCGGCGTAGAGGTCCGTGGCCAGGAAGTACCAGAGCTCGTAGCCGCGGCGCTGGGCCTCGAGCATCAGGGCGAGGGTGGAGTCCTTGCGGGGGTGGATGGCGGCGATGGGGTCCATCACGACGCCGAGTCGAGCGCTCATGGGCAGATTCACGGCAGCTGAGTGGTTTGTGGCATTGTAACCAACCCATGGATGAGCGACGAACCAAGGCCCTCGGCGTCGACCCCCGGCGCGAGCTGACCCGGCTGCTGCCCGAGCTGCGCGACAGCGTCAGCGCCGCGGCCGTGCGTCTGCAGGAAGTCGGCGACGAGCCCGGCGCGCTGACCGCGCTCCACGGTGAGCTCCAGCGCCTGCATGGCGGATTTTTGTTCGTCGGCGTGCGCGAGCTTGAACACCTCAGCGCCGAGCTGCGTGCCGCCGCCGGCGATCTTGAGCGGGCCTACCAGGCGCCGGAGACGGCCGCGGTGGAGGCCCAACCGCTGCGCGCCGCGCTGATGGACGCCGTCCTGCGGCTGCCGCGGGCCATCGAACGCATCGCCGTCCGCGCCGAAGATCCGGTTGCGGAACTGGCCAGCCTCATCGACGGCCTGCGCCGCGCCCGCGGCGGGCCGCGCTACGACAGCCTGGCGCTGTTGCGCCAGTGCCTCGATCCGGGCGCACCCGAGGCCTCGGGCGGGGCCGGCGGGGAGGCCGCCCGCACCAGTCGCCTGGCCTACCAGCGCGGGCTCCTGGAGCTGATCCGCGGTGATGAGCGCCAGGCGCTGGGGCAGCTGCGTGGTGTCCTTGAGCCGCTGGAGGCCACCCTGGGCGACAGCGCCGCCGGCAGTGTCTGCTGGAGCGCGCTGGCCGTGCTCGATCTGCTCGACCAGGGCGACACCCTGGACCCGGTGCAGAAGCGGGCTATCGCCGCTTACGACCGCGAGCTGCGTCGTTTGGTCGAGCAGGGCGCCGATGGTGGGCTGCCAGAGCCGAGCATGGCCGAGGCGTTGCTTCAGCCGCTGACCGAGGCTCCGGGCAGCGGCCGGGTCGCGCAGGTCCAGGCCGCCGCCCGGCGTCTGCCCGGGGCCACCCTGGCCATGCCGGCGCCCGTCGAGGACGAGGCGGGGTCGGCCGCGCGGGCACTGGTGCGCAGCGACGTCGATCTGCAGGCGCTGTTTTACGCCGAGGTGGGGCCGGCGCTGTCACAGATCGGCGCCGCCCTGCAGCGCTGGCGCGCCGGCGACCCGGAGGCCGGGCTGGCCATCCAGCGCATCCTGCACACCCTCAAGGGCGGGGCGCGCTTCGCCGGGCTCACCGAGTTCTTCAGCCGCTGCCACGAGCTGGAGGGCGAGGTGGCCACCGCCCTGGCCGACGGCGCCACGGCTGAGACCGGGCAGCGCCTGCGCCACGGCCTTGAGCAGCTGGCCGACAGCGTCGGCGTGCTGCGCCGCGAGGTCCTAGGCGGTGGCGCGGAGGCGAGCGCTGGAGCGCAGGCTTACGACTACAGCGAGCTTTGGGCCGGCGAAGACGGCGGCGCACAGGCCAGTACCGCCGACGCCTGGGGCCTGCAGAGCGGTACCGGCGCGGAGGTCCTCGGCGATGCGCTGGCCACTGAGTTGGCCGAACCCGCCAAGGACGCGGGCGGTGACGCCTCCACCGGTCCTGCCGGCGAGGCAGCGGCCGAGCCGGGGTTGGACCCCGCGGCGCCACAAGCACCGCAGCCGGATTACGATCCGGCCCCGGGCGCCGACCGGCCCTATGGCTCGAGCCCGGAGCCTGACCCGGCGCCGGCAAGGGCGACCCTAGAGCCGCATGTCGACGCCTTCGATCGCCTGGTGCACGCCACTGCCGGCGAGTGCGGGCGCCGCGTCGAGCTGATGGTCGAGGGGGCGTCGTGCACTTTGCCCGAGGGTCACCTGGTGGCCCTCGGACCGGCACTGGAGCACCTGCTGCGCAATGCCGTGCGCCACGGCATCGAGCCCCCCGAGGCACGCGCCGCCGCCGGCAAGCCCGAGGTCGGCCGGGTCGCCCTGAGCCTGCACCACGGCCAGGACGAGGCGCTGCTGGTGGTCAGCGACGACGGCGCCGGCCTGGATACCGAGGCGCTGCAGCGCCAGGTCTCCGACTACGACCCCAACGAACCCACGGCGGCGCTCAGTGACGACGAGGCGCTGAGCCTGATCTGTCTGCCGGGCGTCTCCACCCTCGACCCCGAGGGTGAGCCGGGCGCCGGCATGGGCATGGACGAGGTGGCCGGCGTGGTCCACGAACTCGGCGGCACGCTGGAGATGCAGAGCGCACCGGGCGCCGGCACCCGTTTTACCCTGCGCCTGCCGATGCCCGGTGCGTCGGCCCCGGAGCAGCCCGCCGGCGAGGCCTCCGCGCGGCCCCGCGTCTTGGTTCTCGACGATTCGCGCACCATGCGCCGGATCACCGGGCATCGCCTGGCCCGCCAGGGCTTCGACCCGGAAGGGGCCGCCGGGCTCGAGGAGGCCCACCGCGCAGTGGCGGCGGGTACGCCTCGGGCGCTGCTCGTCGATCTGGAGATGGAGATGCTCCAGCACGAGGAAGGCCTCGGCGTGCTGCAGCGACTGGTGGCCGAGGCCGGCATTGACGCCGGCACGCTGGTGGCCGTGAGCACGCGGGCCGTGGATCAGGAGCGGCTCGCTGCCGCAGGGCTGGGTGCCGCCCGAGTGCTGCTCAAGCCCTACGACGAGGGGCAGCTCGCCGACGCCCTGGCCCAGGCGTGCGCCGCCTCGGCGGGCGTCGGCTAGAGCTCGCCGAGGGCCAGGCCTACCGCGGCGAGGGCGACCACCGCAGCGGTCTCCGTGCGCAGCACCCGCGGGCCCGCCCGACCGCGCCGGTACCCGTGGGCCTCGGCCGCCTGGAGCTCTGCCGGGCTCAACCCGCCCTCGGGGCCGATGAGCAGCGAGGTCGCCGCCGTCCCGGTCAACTCGCTGAGGCGCGGCTCCGCCAGCGGGTCCAGGGTCAGGCGCAGCGGATAGCCGTCGCACTGCGCCCAGGCCCGGCCCAGCGGGACCGGTTCGGTCACCCGCGGTGGGGTGTTGCGGCCGCACTGCTCGCAGGCCGCGCGGGCCACCGCCTCCCAGTGCCGCCGGCGCTTGGACGCCCGCTGCGGATCGTTCAGGCGCACCACGGTGCGCTCGGTCATGACTGGCACGATCTCGCTCGCGCCCAGTTCGGTTGCCTTCTCCACCGCGGTGTCCATGCGCTCGCCTTTGCCCACGGCCTGCAGGAGCTGCACCGGTGCCGGCAGCTCGCGTTCGGTGGGCTGGTGGGCGCCGACGTGCACCGTCACCCGCCGGCGCTCCACGGCCACCACCTCGCTCGCGTGCTCCCCGCCGTTGCCGTTGAACAGGGTCACGGTATCGCCAGGGCGCAAGCGTAGCGCCCGGGCGTGGGCGGCGGCGTCGGCGGTCAGCTCGATGACGCTGTCGGCCGCCAAGGGCTGGGCGATGTAGAGGCGCGGCATGACGGGGTCTCCGTGCTCGGGGCTGCCCGGTGACCGGGCAGCAGGCGGCTAGTCGCGGGTGGCCCGGTCGATGGCCTCGGCGGCCACTTCGCCAAGCAGTGCGATCTCGTCGGGCTCGATCACGTAGGGCGGCATCCAGTAGAGGACGTTGCCGATCGGGCGCATCAGCACGCCGCGCTCCAGCGCATGGCGGTAGGCGATCAGGCCCCGGCGCTCCTGCCAAGGGAAGGGGGTCTTCAGGCCCGGATCCCGGACCATCTCCATGGCCAGGATCATGCCCTGCTGGCGCACCTCGCCGACGTGCGGGTGCCCGGCCAGGGGCGCGGCGGCCTCGGCCATGCGCTGTGCCGTCTCGCGGTTGCGGGCGAGGACATCGTCGCTGTCGAAGATCCCCAGCGTGGCCAGGGCCGCGGCGCAGGCCAGCGGGTTGCCGGTGTAGCTGTGCGAGTGCAGGAAGCCGGTGAGCCGGGTGAAGTCGTCGAAGAACGCCTGGTAGACCGGCTCGGTGAGCAGGACCGCGGCCAGGGGCAGGTAACCCCCGGTGATGCCCTTGGAGACGCACATGAAATCCGGCGCGATGCCCGCCTGCTCGCAGGCGAACAGGGTCCCGGTGCGGCCGAAGCCGGTGGCGATCTCGTCGGCGATCAGGTGCACCCCGTGGCGGTCGCACGCCTCGCGCAGCCGCTGCAGATAGACCGGGTCGTACATGCGCATGCCACCGGCCCCCTGGACCAGGGGCTCGAGGATCACCGCCGCCGTCTCGTGGCCGTGCTCCTGGAGGGCTGCCTCCATGTGGACGAACATCTGCTCGGAGTGCTCCGCCCAGCTGGTGCCGGGCTCACGGTGGAAACAGTCCGGTGACGGCACCGTGATCGGCTCCATGAGCAGTGGCTCGTACGCGTCCTTGAACACGCCCACGTCGCCGACGCTCAGCGCGCCGATGGTGTCGCCGTGGTAGCTGTTGGAGAGGTTGATGTAGCGCGTCTTCTCCGGGTGCCCGGTGTTGCGCCAGTAGTGGTGGCTCATCTTCAGGGCCACCTCGATGCTCGAGGAGCCGTTGTCGGTGAAGAAGACCCGCTCGAGTCCCTTGGGGCTGAGCGCTACCAGCCGCTCGGCCAGCTGCACCGCCGGTTCGTGGGAGCAGCCGGCCAGGATCACGTGCTCAAGCCGCTCGAGTTGGCCGCGGACGGCCTCGTTGATGCGCGGGTTGCAGTGCCCGAACAGGTTCACCCACCAGGAGCTGATGGCGTCCAGGTACCACTTGCCGTCGCGGTCCTTAAGCCACGCCCCGCGGCCTTCCTCCACCGGAATCAGGGGCAGGCCGTCGTGGTGGTCCTTCATCTGCGTGGTCGGGTGGAACAGGACGTTCAGGTCGCGGCGGATCAGTTCGCTATTGCGGTCGCTCATGGCGGGGCTCCGGGCAGTCGTGGGTCGCGGCTCGCCGGACGAGAGTCTGCCTCCTGTCGGGAGGTGGGTCTACCGCCCGGGGAGAATCCTTACGTTTTGCACTGTTGACGGCGCACGGGCGGTGGGTGTTCCGTAAAGCTTGCAACCAGGGATGGGATAGCACAGGAGAACGTTCGTCATGGAAGATGAACCGGTCCTTGGCCCCGCCAATGTGGGGCTGTACGCCGCCACCGCCGCCTGCTGGGCGGAGGTTCTCACCACCACGCCGCAGGGCCGGGCCACCCGCGTGGCCGTCGAAACCCCGGAGGGGATCAGCGAATGGCCGGTGGCCGGCCACGCCCGCGAGCTGGCCTCGCTCAAGCCCGGCGACCGGGTGGTGGCGCTGCTCGATCCGGCCGATCGGGGACTCTACCTAGTCCATGCCCTCGCCGACGCTGACGAGCCGCCCCGCGCCGCGCTCGAGCGGCGCCCCGACGGCAGCTACCTGCTGCGCGGCGGGCACGGCGGCATCCGCCTGGAGGTGGCCGGCGCCGAGCTGGAACTCGGTGCCGACGGCACCGTCCGCATCGACGCCGAGGCGGTAGAGACCCGGGCCCGCGGCGAGTACCGCATCCGCGGGGCACGCGTCGCCATCAACTGAGGCCTGCGCCGATGCTGTCCGTTTCGGTGCAGGGGCCGCTGGACGCGCGCGCCTGGGCGGACCTCGACGCCGCTGGGCGCCCGGGGATCGTGGTGGCGGTCAAGGCCGGCTTCTTCCGCGGTGGGGCGGCCGGCGCGCTGCACCTCGACGATGCACCACCGGCGCTGGAGCCCGCCGAGCGCTACGCCGGGGATCCCGCCGACAGTGCGCCGGTGGCTGCCTCCGAGTGCGTCCCCTTCAAGCAGGGTTGCGACTGCCTGCTTCACGGTGCCGTGCAGCCGCCGCCGGGCCAGGACTGCGCGACGGCCTGCCTGAGCGTCGAGGACGCCGGCGGCCGGCCCTGCCTGGCGCCCAAGCGGGTCTGGGCCGTCGGCGAGCGGGCGCCGCGCGGGTCCAGCCCGCCCCGGCCCCTGGAGCTCCCGGTGCCGCTCACCTACGAGTTGGCCTACGGCGGGCCACCGGGTGGGCCCCGGCATCGGCGCTATGCCCGCAATCCGGTCGGGCGGGGGCACCGGACCGTGTGGCTGGGTGCCGCCGCCGGGCCGCAGCCCCGGTTGCTGTGGGATGGTCAGCGCGCGACCCGGCGCGGGGCCCCGGCTGGTTTCGGCCCGCTGGCCGCCGCCTGGGCCCCCCGGGCCCGGCGCTTCGGCCAGCTGGACGCCGAGGCCTACCGGCAGGGCCGGCTGCGCTACCGGCGCCTACCGCATCCCGATGCCTGGAACGCCGCCCCTGCGGATCAGCGCATCGCTGCCCCACTGCAGGGCGGTGAGCGCATCCGTCTGCAGGGGGTGATCCCGGATGCGGAGCCGGAGCGCACCGTCACCTGGCGGCTGCCCGGCGGTGGCCCGCAGGTCACCCTGTGCCGGCCCGGGCGTGGGCGGCGGGTACCGGTGCACGCCGACACCCTGGGCATCGACGCCGATGCTGCCCGGGTGTGGGTCGTCTGGCGGGGCTGGCTGGCGGAGCCATCGCCGGGGCCGGGCTGGGCGCTGCGCGTGGACACTGGTGGCCTGGAAAGGGGTGAGCGATGAGCCGTACCACGCCCGCTGCCGTGTTCGTCCAGCCGCTGGCTGTCCAGCACGCCGCCGGCGCCGATCCCGCCACCCTGGCCTGCGCGGTGGTTGATGGCCACCGCATCGCGCAGCCCGAGGTCCTCGGCGAGGCGCCGCAGGAGCCAATCCCGGTGTTCAGCGATCCGGCCCGGGAGGGCGATGGCTACGCGGCACGGATGGAGCGCCTGCTCGGCGACAGCGCGGCCCGGCTCCGCGAACGGCTGGCGACAGCGGAGCCCGCGGCGGCAGTGCTCCTGCCGCCGGGCCCGCACCGGCCCGGGGCGTGCTGGGCACGGCGTGACCGGTTGGTCGGGGAGCTGGTAGAGCGGGTGCCGGCCCTGCGGCGAGTCCGCTGGTGGCGGCCGCAGGGGGCGATGGCGCCCCTGCAGCTGCTTCACCGCGCCGTTCAGGCGGTGGTCGAGCGCCGCCTGACAAGCATCCTGATCGGTGGCTTGGATGCCTGTGCCGCCCCGGCCGCCTGCGCCGACCCAAGGGTCCGTCGCCAGTGTCTCCCTGCCGTCGACGGGCCGGCGGCCGCGGATGGTGCCGCCTTCCTGCTACTGCACGGTGACCGCGGGGCCGGGGCGGCAGATGTGCGGCTCCGGCGTTTTGCCCTGGGCGGTCCGCCGGAGCAGCCGGGAGCCTGGCAACGGGTGCTCCAGACGGCGGTGCCGGAGGCGGAGGAGGGCGGCGACCGGGCCGAGCTCCACGGATTCGGCCGGACCCCGGCCGAACGCCACGCCTGGGCGAACGCGCGCCGCCTAGTGCCCGCTCTGCGCCGGGAGCCCGTCGCGGCGCGCCACCTCGTCTGGCGGGCCCTGGGCTTCGCCGGGGCCGCCACGCTGCCCCTGCAGCTGGTGGCGGCGGCCGGTCTGTTGCGCGTCGCGTCAGGCCCGCAGCGGGTTCTCCTCACGGCCGTGGGCGGCGGAGTTGCCGGCGCCCTGGAACTGCGACGACCCGGCGAAGGTGGGGGAGAGGCTGGCGGGTCGCGCGGGGAGGCATCCGCATGAGCCGGCCCACGGTCACCGCCAATGGCCGCACCCTGGTGCACGCCGGCTCGGGCGGCGAGTTGCTGACCACCGACGTCTGCCGCACTACGGTGGGCAGCTCGACGGTGTCGATCCCCTATCTCAACGTCGCCGAGTCTCGCGACGCCGCGGCCACCGCCGGCACGGTCTTCGTCGAGGGGCACCCGGTTTGTACCGAGGGCTCGCAGTTCGCGCGCTCCCGCGGTGACGAGGGCGGCGATAAAGGGGGCACCGTCTCCGGGACGATCACCGGGCCGGCCACCTTCCTCCCCGGTAGCGGCTCGCCGGATGTCTTCGTCGAAGGTATGCCGGTGGCCCGGGCCCTCGACCCGATGGTAGCCAATCACGAGAACACCCCGCCGGCCCCGCTGCTTCAGGAGCAGCTGCCGCCGAGCACCCTGGCCGGCGGCGACCCGGCCCCGGCCTCCCACCCCCGGCCGCAGACGCGCGTCGACATCTGCGGCGGACCCGATGCCCCTCTGCCCGGGGAGGTGGTGGCCGAGCCCGAGCAGGACGACTGGTTCCGCAGTCGGGCCCTGCGCTGGAGCGTCCACGACGGCGAGGGGTGGGTGGCGCGGATCGAGGAGCTCCCGGAGGGCCCCGGTGCGCTGAGGCTGAGCCTGATCGACGCCGACCGGCACCACGGGTTCTGCAAGATCCCCCTCACCCGTGGGGCCGAGCAGCCGGTCTGGCTCCCGGAGGACGAGGCGGAGGCCGCCGCCTCGCCGCCTACGGTCCTGATGCCCACCCTGGTGCGCTTTGCCCGCAACGCCGAGCTGCGCCACCGGGACGCCGGTTTCGGCTTCGGCGGCTGGCTCTACCTGTTCCGCCGGGAGGGCGGCCGGCGGTACCTGTGGCGCGAGTGCTACGTCCATCCCCGCGGGCGCCTCCACGAGGTCAACCTGGCCTACGAGCGCGGCGACGTGCGGCGCCCGGGCGGCGAGGGGCGGCCGGTGCTGCTGCTGCCGATGCGCGTCGGGGGCGCACCGGTGAGTCTGGAGGGGCTGTTCTCGGCCGTGCAGCTGCCCTGGGCGCGGGTAGCGGCCGCCGGTGGGCTTGCCCCTGATGACCCCCGTGCCGGTGCCCACGACGCAGCGCCGCCGGATGCCGAGCCGCCCGCCGAGGACCGCTTCTTCCCGATCGATCCTGCCGATAGGGCCGACACCGGGCCCGGCGATTCGGGGCGGATCGGTGCGAGCGGCGCCTTCTGCGACGCCGAGGCCGAGGAGGGGGAGTCCGAACCGGTGCGCGAGGACCTCAGCCCCTACGCCGACGACGGCCTGGCGGTGCTCTACCTCGACGATCCCCTGGGTGAGGCGCGTCGGCTGGCCCGCGAGCAGGCGGCGCTGGCGGATCATCTCGAGGCCCTGGTCGTCGGGCTGCAGACCGGCACCGACCCGGAGCGTCTGGCCGCCGGGGCGACGCCCGAGGTGGATGAGCAGCAGCTGGCGGCGGCCGAGTCGCTCCACGCGGTGGCGGCGGGGACCTTCCGGCTGGCCTTCGTAGAGGAGCGCCTGGGTCCCGGCGAGCGGTCGCCGGACCGCGAGTTTCTCGAACGGTTGCTCGGCGTGGCCGAGCGCAGCGAGCTCCGCGCCGCCCTCCGCCGGGTACGTCGCCAGCGGTTGGCGTTGCTCGGCAGTCAGCGTTACGCCGACGCCCTGGCGGACTACGTCGACAACAGCCCGCGGCGGATCCTAGAGGGCCTGGCCGCCCTGGGGGTGCACTTCCATGAGCTGGCGGTGCCGGCAGACGCAGCCGACGGCCACATCGGCGATACCCCGGAGGCCGAGGGCGAGGCGGACACCGCCGACCTGGAGCAGGCCCGTGCCCTGTTGCGCACCGTCCTCGCTGCCGAGGGCGAGCCGGCCGGGCTGGCCCGGGTGGCGGCGCGCCTGCTGCCGGCGGAGCCCCTGGCCTTGGGCGCCGGGGCACGGGGGTCGGGTTTGCCGCGCCCGACCCGGGATCTGGAAATCCAGCTCGCCCGGGCTCCGCGGCGGCTCCAGGCGGGGGAGCGTTGCTGCGACCTGGCCGAGCAGCGCCGTGCGGTGACCGCCGACGATGCGGCGGAGGTCCTGTACCTGCTGCTGAGCACCTTTGCCGAGCCGGTGACCTACCAGGGGGACGCCCTTGAGCACGTGCTGCGCATCACCCGGCGCTTCCGCGAGCTGCCCGGCTTGTCCCTGCTGGCCGGGCTGGAAGTGACCACGGTCAGCTACCCGGCACCCGACCTTGATGGCGTCCCGCTCGCCGAGCTCCAGCGCCGGGCCGGGGCGCCAGCAGGTGGCGAGACCCGGACCCTGCGCATCGAGCACCAGGGCCACGAGCGGCGCTTCCGCATCCTTGCCGCAGGCACCCCGGACTACCACGCCGTCACCGCCGATGCTGGCCATGGCCTGCTACAGATCCTCGGCAGCCCGCGCGCCGCCGAGTTGCGCATCGAGGAGGAGGTCCGCGTCCGCGAGCTGCGTTCCACCCGCATGCCGGAGGGACGCCTGGCCGACCTGGCCGAACGCCTCTCCACCAGCTCCGGCGGCCACGCACTGCGCAGCGTCTTCGGCGCCCTGGAGCTGATCAACATCGGCCAGGCCGTGCGCCAGACCCGCACCGAGGACTGGTACCACATCGCCGGGGCCGTAGCCTCCTCCCTGACCCTGGCCGAGCTCCTGGCCCAGACCCGGTTGGCCTATCTGAAGCCGCGGATCCCGTTGGGGGACCCGCGGTACGCGCGCATGGAGCGGCTTGCGTCCCGGGTCAATTGGTTCGGCAGGACGGCAGCCTTTGCGAGTGCGGCGTATGCCTGGGGAGCGGCTTCAGGACGGTACGGACGGGATGACCAGATGGCTGGTCGCACATGGCTTATCGCCGGGATGATGTATAGCGCAGCCGGGATTTTCTGGCTTTCAAGTGGTGGTGTTCTAGGCGCAGCTTTCCTTGTGGCTGGTATTGCTCTTTCCGGGATGGCTTCACTTTTAACCGACGCCCGGTTTGCGGACTTCTGCCGCAATGGCCCCTTCACCGCATCGGCACGGCAGCGGCTGGGGGCATCGGCCGGGGATCCGGGGTGGGCCTGGGTCGCCCGGGCGGTGGAGGCCGGGCCGCAGCCCCGGCGGCCCGCCGAAGTCGGCAGCTGGGACGACTGGCCGGCCGTGGCTGCCTGGTGGCAGCGGGTCCTGCACCGGCCGCCGCTGCGGGTGGCCGCCGAGTACAGCCAGCAGCTGGGCGGTCGCGGTGGCCTGCGTCAGGTCCGCCTGACCCTGGAGGGGGTGGTCTGGCGGCGGGACCGCCTGGAGTGCCGGGTCCTGCGCTGTCCCGAGAGCGGCGCTGGCGGAGAGCTCACCCCGCTGCCGCCCGCCTTCCTTGAGGCGGAGCCCCTGGGGGCGCCGGGCGCCCTGAGCCTGACGCTCTCCTGGGACCAGGTGTCGGTCCCGGCGGGGTGGCGCGGCGAGCTGTATTTCCTCGTCCGCCAGCGGGTGGCGCCGGCGGCCGGTGGTGGTGGTGACGACTCCCTGCCGGAGCCCGAGGCGGACGGGACACCTCGCTACTGGGTGGCCCGGGTGCCGGTACCCGCCTGGCACGGCCGGGCCGAGGCCGCGGTGCTTGCCCGTGCCCTCACCGTGGAGGAGGTACTTACCCGGGCGGCGGGCGATCAGGGGACGGGGGCGTGACAGGGAGGGCTCGATGGCACTGACGTTCTACCGGCCGCCGTTGATCAGTCGCTGGCTGGCCCGCCGTTCGGCCTTAAGGCCCTGGCTGGCCAAGGATCTGGGCCGTTTGCCCTCTTGGCCAATAATAGACTGGACACTACAACAAGCTCCTGCCTCGGCTAGGGCAGATGACAGTCGCATCGAGATAGCTTGTAAGTGTGATTCGGGCGATGTGGTTTTCTCTCCGCTTGTCGCGGGTGGCTCCTATCTGCTTTTGCTCGTGGCAGGATCAGCGATTTCGGTGCACGGCACTTTTATAGAGTATCCGTCTGGTTTTGCCGTGTTGACCGGCGCCCTTGCTCTCCTCTCCCTGCTGCTGGCCTTCCTGCCGGCGTATGCCCTGGCCATCGCCCTGCGCCAGTTGCGCAGCTATATCCGCATGCGCCGGGGCAAGCGGCCCCCGCACACGGTGACCTTCGATCGTCGCAACCAGACCGTCTCCCTCCCGCCGGTTGGTGAAGGCGAATACATCGAGGTGCCCTGGCAGGAGCTACAGGTCATCCCCGAGTACAGTCCGGGGTCCTACGGCGGTCATTTCGGCGGGTTCAGCGCCCTCCGCCCGGACAATCACCTCAGTGTGCCGTTGGGGCGGCTGCAGGAGGAGTGGGACTTCTACTGCTGGTACATGGACCCGCGCAAGCCGCTGCCGCCGGGGCGGGTGTTCGATCCGTACCGCAAGCGGGACGACGAGCGACGCGCCCGGGAGTACGGCCCCGAGGTGCTGCGCCGTTACCCGAGCGCCTTCACGGACGGCAGCCTGGAGCCGGCCGGGCGTCGTCGACAGGGCGGGTATTCCAGCTAGGTGTCGATCAGCCCGCCGGCCAGCCGGGCCGCGCCCACGGCGGCCTCAGCCTCCTCGGCAGCGCTGACGGGCACGCCCAGGTAGCGGCTGCGGATCCGCGTCCAGGCCGGGTTGGCGGCGCCGCCGCCCACCGTGATCACGCGCTCCAGCGCCGGTGCGCCTAGCTCCTGCAGTCGGCGATAACCCTCGGCTTCCACGGCGGCGACGCCCTCCATCAGCCCTTGGAGGAAGCGGACCGGGTCTTCGGGACGGGGTTCCAGTCGCGGTTGCAGCTGCGGGTCGGCGTAGGGGAAGCGCTCGCCGACGGCTGGCAACGGGTAGTAGTCCAGGCCGGTGTCGTGGTCCGGGTCAAGCCGGGCGCTCAGGGCCTCTAGCTCCGCTTCGCTGAAGTAGCGAGTCAGGATGCCAGCGCCGCAGTTCGAGGCACCACCGGCGAGGAACTGATCGCCCAGGCGGTGGCTGTAGACCCCGTGTTCCGGGGCGAAGACCGGCTGGCGGCTCACCTGTTTCAGGGCCAGCGTCGTGCCCAGCGAAGTGACAGCCTCTCCGCCGACGCGGGCGCCGGTGGCCAGGAAACCGGCGATGGAGTCGGTGGTGCCGGCGACGATCTGGCAATCGTCGCGCAGGTACGTGGCCCGGGCCACCTCGGCGCGGATCGTGCCGATGGCGGTGCCCGGTTCGAAAGCGGCGGGCAAGCAGTCGTCGGGCAGGGGTACCCTCTGGAGCCAGTCCGGCCAGCACCGGCTGACCGGATCGTAACCCAGCTTCAGGGCGTTGTTCTCGTCGGTGCAGTCGAAACGCCCGCACAGCCGCCCGGCGATCCAGTCGGTCTGGGTCAGCAGCTGGCACGGGCCGCGCAACCCGTAGAGCGCGGCCAGGTGCAGGGCGCGGGCCAGGCCGGAGCTGCTGCCGTGGGCGCCGCTCGTCGCCGGCGCCTGGTGGGCGACCACCGCCGCCCAGGTGCCGGCGGCAGGCTCGTTGTAGCGCATAGCGCGGGTCAGTGGCGTGCCATCGGTGGCGGTCCAGACAACGGTGCCGGACGTGCCGTCCACGGCCACCCGGCCGACCGGTCGCCGCGTCTCGGCCACGGCCCGGGCCAGGGCCGAGCGGGCGACCACCCACCAGGTCTCCGGATCGGCGGGCATGACGCCGTCCGGCCACTCGGCCCGGGCGCGGCTGAGTACCCCGCCCTGGTGGTCGACCACCGCCGCCCGGCACCCGGAGGTGCCGACGTCGAGTCCGGCACTGGCGTATCTGCGGTTCGATGCCACGGCTTGAGCTGCGCTATGGTGTGAGCCTGGCGACCAGTATCACGCAATCCGATAGCCACACGCGAGAGGAGGCCCATGTCCCAGTCCAGCAAGCCGTGGACCCAGTCCATGCCCGAAGAGCAGTTCCAGCGCATGCGCGACGTCCTCGCCGCGCCCAGCCCCGTTGGCCTCGAAGGGGCCATGACCTACGGGGTGCTCAAGCCGTACTTCGACTCGTTCGCGCCTGCCGACTGGCGCGTGCACCAGTTCCAGGGGCACGCCGGGATCGTCCTCGATACCCACCCGAGGCGGGACGACCTGTTCAAGGTGATGGTGGTCGGCCACGCCGACAAGATCCGCATGCAGGTGCGTAGCATCGGCGACGACGGCAAGGTCTGGATCGACAGCGACTCCTTCCTGCCCGGCACGCTGATCGGCCACGAGGTCACCCTGTTCAGCGAGGCCCCGGAGAACCCCGGTGCTTACCGGCGCATCGAGGGCGGCACGATCGAGGCCCTAGGGGCCATCCACTTCGCCGACGAGGAGACCCGCACCGGGCGTAAGGGCGTCAAGAAGGAGCAGCTCTACCTGGAGCTGCAGGTCCACGGCGAGAACAAGAAGAAGCAGGTCGAGGGGCTGGGCGTCCGCCCCGGTGATCCGATCCTCCTCAACCGGCCTATCCGCCGTGGGTTCAGCCCGGACACCTTCTACGGGGCCTACCTGGACAACGGCCTGGGGTGCTTCACCACTGCCGAGGCTGCGCACCAGATCGCCCAGGCCGGCGGCGCTCGCAACGTGCGCATGCTCTTCGCCATCGCCAGTTACGAGGAGATCGGCCGCTTCGGCAGCCGCGTACTGGCCAGCGAGCTGCGCCCGGATGCACTGATCGCCGTGGACGTGGACCAGGACTACGTTGCCGCCCCCGGGGTTTCGGACAAGCGCTTCCAGCCGCTGACCATGGGGGCCGGGGTGACCTACACCGTCGGTGCCGTGGCCAGCGAGCAGCTCAACGCCGTGATCCAGCGCGTGGCCAGCGAGCAGGAGATCCCTGTCCAGCGCGACGTCAGCGGTCGCGATACCGGCACCGACGGCATGGCCGGGGTGCTCGGCAACGTCGATTGCACCGCCGCCTCGCTGGGGATCCCGGTGCGCAACATGCACACCATTTCGGAGAGCGGCCACACCGGCGATGTGCTGGCGGCCATCCACTTGGTCACCGGGACCCTGCAGGCCCTCGATGCTCAGGACGACGGCAGCGGCCGACTGCGCGACACCTTCCGCCAGGGTCATCCGCGGTTGGATCAGGCGGCAGGGCTGGCGCACCCGGGGCCCACCGCCAAGGGTGTCAAGGACGCCTAGCGGTCAGCGCCTGGGTAGTGGGGATCAAAAAAGGGGGGTGCCGCCGCGGCGACACCCCCCTTTCACCCGGTCTGCGGGTGCCGGTTGCCGGCGTCAGGCGGCGCGCCCGGGACGCCCGCCCTGACCGCGGCGCGGGTTGCCGCGCCCGGGGTTGCCGCCGCCGCGGCGGGCCGGCTCGAAGCCCTGGGCGATCTGCGCCGGGATCTCGCGCTTGACCAGCCGCTGGATGGCCTTGAATTGGCCGCGCTCCTCGCCGCCGACCAGCGACCAGGCCTCCCCGCTGTCCCCGCCGCGACCAGTGCGGCCGATGCGGTGGATGTAGTCCTCGGGGTTGTTGGGCAGATCGTAGTTGACCACGTGGGGCAGGCCGGCGATGTCCAGCCCGCGGGCGGCCACATCGGTGGCGACCAGGGCGCGGACCGACTTGCGCTTGAACGCGGCCAGGGCCCGGCCGCGCTGCCCCTGGCTCTTGTCGCCGTGGATCGACTGCGAGCGGATGCCCTCGCGCTCCAGCTGCTCGGCCAGGCGGTCGGCGCCGCGCTTGGTGCGGGTGAAGACCAGCACCTGGCGCCAGTCGCCGTCATTGATCAGCTGGGTGAGCAGCTCGCGCTTGCGCCCGGCATCCACAAAGTAGGCGCCCTGTTCCACCGCCTCGGCGGCGGCATTGGCGGTGCCGGTCTCGATGACCGTCGGATCGTTGAGGAAACGGCGCGCCAGGCCGCCCACGGCGCCGGAGAACGTCGCCGAGAAGAGCAGAGTCTGCCGGTGGTTCGGCACCGACTTCAGGATCCGCTCGATGGCCGGCTTGAAGCCCATATCGAGCATGCGGTCGGCCTCGTCAAGGATCAGCATGTCGACCTGACGCAGGTCCACGTTGCCCCGGTCCAGGTGGTCGATCAGCCGGCCCGGCGTCGCAACCACGATGTCCACCCCACGGCGCAGCGCGGCAGTCTGCTTGCCCATCGGTGCGCCGCCGTAGATCTCCGTGGAGCGCAGCGGCAGGTGGCGGCCGTAGGTGTCCACGCTGGCGCTGACCTGCGCCGCCAGCTCGCGGGTGGGGGTCAGCACCAGGGCGCGGATGCGGCGCTGGCCCTGCTGCGGAGCGGTGTCGGTCAGGCGCTGGAGCAGCGGCAGGGTGAACGCGGCGGTCTTGCCGGTGCCGGTCTGGGCGCTGGCCATGACATCGCCGCCGCCGAGTACCGCCGGGATGGCCTGAGCCTGGATGGCGGTCGGTTGATCGTAGCCCTGCTGGGCGACGGCGCGGAGCAGTTCTTGGGAGAGGCCGAGGTTATCAAAGGTCATAGAGACACTCCTGAATCAGGACACGCCAAGGCGCCGACGCAAGCGCCGGTAGTGAAAGGAACATCGAGGAAAGGCCTTGGCGGATCGATCCACGACCGGTTCGAGGGTACCGGGCCGGGATCACGCAGGAGCGTCGGGCGGTAACCTGGGGCGCCAATTTCGGGGGCGCCTCTGCAAACACGGGTGGACTGTACCACAGTGGAATCGGGAAGGGGAGGAGAATCGTCCATGAAGATTGCGGTGTTTGGTGGGACCCGTGGCGTCGGGGCCGAGGCGGTGCGCCAGGCCCTGGCGCGCGGATGGCGGTGTCGGGTGCTGGCGCGCAGCGCGGACCGGGTACCGGAACTCCCTGGGGTCGAGGTGGTGGTTGGCGACGTGCTCGACCCGGAGGCCGTGGGGCGGACGCTCTACGACTGCGACGGCGCGGTCATCGCCCTGGGGCAGACCCGGCGCAACCCGCCGCGGTTGTGTAGCGAGGGCACCCGGGTGATCGTCGATGCGATGCAACAGCAGGGTGTCCCCCGGGTGGTGGCGATCTCGGCCATGGGGGTCGGTGACAGCTACGCCCAGGTCTCGGTGGTCTTCCGGCTGCTGATTCGTACCCTGATGAAGGAGCTGATGATGGACAAGGAGCGTCTCGAGCGGATCCTGCGCTACAGCGACCGCGACTGGGTGGTGGTTCGCCCGGGGCGGCTGACCCACCGTCCGGCCCGCGGGCAGTGGCGCGCCGGAACCGACCGGGAGACCGGCGCCGGCTCGGTGAGCCGAGCCGATGTGGCCACCTTCCTGCTCGATCAGCTGAGCGAGGATCGCTACCTGCGCCAGACCCCCTACATCACCGGCTGAGCCCCGCGGGCGGCAGGGGCGGCCGACGGCCCCGGCCCGCCGCGGCGGCGTGGCGGTGCCGGGGAGGGGTGGCTACCATAGACGGTGCTACAGGTACATCGAGCCGGATCAGGGAGGTCAGCCATGGGGCAGTCCGACGGGAAACGCCTGGACGCCATCGTCGCCCGGGCCCAGCAGGAGCGCGCCGAGCGCGAGCGCGGCTACCGGGAGAAGGCGCTGAAGCTCTTCCCTTGGGTGTGCGGCCGTTGCGGGCGCGAGTTCGACCGGCGCAACGTGCGCGAGCTTACCGTCCACCACATCGACCACAACCACGACCACAACCCGGAGGACGGCAGCAACTGGGAGCTGCTGTGCCTCTATTGCCACGACCACGAGCATCAGCGCGAGATCGGTCCGGCCACCGGCCCGGAAGCACCGCGCAAGAAGGGGCGCGGCGCCGCTCCCCAGGCGACGCACACGCCCTTCGCCGGGCTCGGTGATCTGCTTGGGCGCGATCCGGAGCAGGGCAGCGACTGATCCCGCCCGTGCCCTGCCGCTGGGTCAGCCGCCAAGAGAGACGGTCGCAAGGAGTCGAATCATGCCGACGATCCTCGCCGTCGGGATCGCCACCCTCGACGTCATCAATACCACCGAACGTTATCCGGCCGAGGACGACGAGGTGCGGGCCATCGCCCAGCGCGTGGCCCGCGGCGGCAACGCCGCCAATACCCTGGATGTGCTCGCCCAACTCGGTCACCACGGCCGCTGGCTCGGCGTCCTGGCCGACGATGCCGACGCCGCACGGATCGCTGCAGCACTGACCGAGCGCGGCATCGACTATCGCCATGCGCCGGTGTGCGCCGGCGCGCGCTCCCCGGTCTCCTACATCACGGTCAGCCGTGCCACCGGCTCGCGGACCATTGTCCACCACCGCGATCTCCCTGAGCTTGCCGCCGCGGACTTCGCTGCGCTGCCCCTGGACGGTGTCGACTGGCTTCACTTCGAGGGGCGCAATGTTGCGGCCACCCGGGCCATGATTCGGGATGCCCGGGCGCGGGCGCCGCAGCTGCCGATCTCGGTGGAACTCGAGAAGCCCCGCCCGGAGATCCACGCCCTGGCCGCGGCGGCCGACGTGGCGATCTACGCCCGCGCCTACGCGCAGGCCACGGGCCACGCCGATCCAGAGGGTTTCCTGGCCGGGATGCCCTGCGGTGGGCTGGCCTTCTGCGCCTGGGGCGCCGACGGCGGCTGGCTGCGCCGCGGCGACGGCACTCTCCACCACGAGCCGGCCTGGCCGCCGGCGCAGGTGGTGGATACGGTGGGCGCCGGCGACTGCTTCAATGCCGGGCTGATCGACGCCCTGAGCCGCGGCCAGGCGCCGGAGCGGGCGCTGCGCCGGGCCAATCAGGTGGCCGGGGCCAAGTGCGGTCAGGAGGGTTTCGCCGGACTCGCCCGGTTGCTGGGGGGCGCCTAGGAACCACGCGGGGCCCAAGGGGGTGGTGCTGCCGCTGCCCTCCTGCGGGTCCGCTGAACGCGCCCCGCCTGACGGCGGGGTCCCCTGCGCTGCTCACCCCGGCGGGGCCGCTCACAATGCGCGGCTTCGCCGCGCTGACGCTCGCTGATCAGCGCGAACCGGTAAAGGTTCGCGCTGAACCCCCGCCGGGGCTGCGCTGCTCGGCGCGTCCAGAAAGGACCCGCAGGAGGGCAGCGGCAGCACCACCGCGCCAGGCCCGATGCGCCTCTACCAGGGGATGGGCTGCCCGTCCCAGGCGAAGAACCCGCCGCTGTCCGAGGCATCGAGGCCATCGATCACCGCCAGCAGCTGGCGCACCGTGCGCTGTGGCGGGAACAGCTGATCGGTCGGCACCCAGGCCTGGAACGGCGCCGAGAGATCCGTGTCCGTCGTCCCCGGGTGCAGCGCCACGCAGCTGACCTGAGGTGCCCGGCGCTCGAACTCCACCGCCAGGGTGCGGATGAACTGGTTCAGCGCCGCCTTCGAGCCCCGGTAGGCGTACCAGCCCCCCTTGCGGTTGTCACCGATCGAGCCCACCCGCGCCGAGATCGCCGCGAAGACCGCCGGATCGCCGTGCTCAAGCCGGGGCAGGAAGTGACGCGCGACCAGCAGCGGGCCGGCGGCGTTGACCTGAAACAGCGCAGAGAGCGCCTCTGGCGTGACCGCCTCCAGCCGCTTCTCCGGCCGGATCCGCCGGGCCCGGTCGTGCAGCAGCCCGGCGGCGTTGACCACCAGATGCAGCCGGCCTTGCGCCGCCGCCACCTCCGCCGCCGCGTCCTGGATGGTCGACTCCTCGGTCACGTCTAGGGTCAGCAGCCGCAGCCGTTGCGGATGGGCCTCGGCCAGCGCCTGCAATGCCTGCGCCCGCGCCGGATCCCGGCAGGAGGCCCAGACCCGCGCGATCCGATCCTGCGCCAGGCACTGCTCGACAAATTGCAGCCCGATGCCGCGGCTGGCCCCCTGGATCAGGACCTCACCGCCTTGCGGGATCCAGTTCAGTGCCATGGGTGTCCTCCTCGGGGCGTTCGTCGCCGCGGTTAGAGCCCGGCGTCGGCGGCCAGGGCCTGGGCGCGGTCGGTGCGCTCCCAGGTGAAGGCCTCGCCGTCGCGGCCAAAGTGCCCGTGGGCGGCGGTCATCTGATAGACCGGGCGCAGCAGCCCGAGGTCGCGGATGATGGCGTAGGGGCGTAGATCGAAGTGGCGGCGGACCAGTTCGGTCAGCCGGGCCCGCGGCAGCACCCCGGTCCCGAAGGTCTCCACCGAGATCGAGACCGGCTCCGCGACCCCGATGGCGTAGGCGACCTGCACCTCGCAGCGGCGGGCGAGACCGGCGGCGACCAGGTTCTTGGCCACGTACCGGCAGGCGTAGGCCGCCGAGCGGTCGACCTTGGACGGATCCTTGCCCGAGAAGCAGCCGCCACCGACGCGGGCGATGCCGCCGTAGGTGTCCACTACCACCTTGCGCCCAGTGAGCCCGGCATCGCCCAGCGGCCCGCCGACGACGAAGCGGCCGGTGGGGTTGATGTAGAAGCGGGTCCGCTCATCCAGCCAGCTCGCTGGCAGGGTGGGGCGCAGGATCTCCTCGATGACCGCCTCGCGCACCGTTTCCAGCTTCGCCGCCTCGCTGTGCTGGGTGGAGAGCACCACCGCGTCGATGGCCACCGGCTCGCCGTCGGCGTAGCGGCAGGTGACCTGACACTTGGCGTCGGGGCGTAGCCACGGCAGGCTGCCGGCGCGGCGGAGCCGGGCGTGACGCTCCATGAGCCGGTGGGCGTGATGGATGGGGGCGGGCATCAGGGCCGGGGTCTCGTCGCAGGCGTAGCCGAACATCAGCCCCTGATCACCGGCTCCCTGGCTCTGCGGGTCGTCGCGGTCGACCCCCCGGGCGATGTCCGGCGACTGCTGGCCCAGGGCGTGGAGAACCGCGCAGGTGTCGGCATCGAAGCCGAGCTGCGAGCCGCTGTAGCCGAGGTCGCGGACGGTCTCGCGAACGACCCGTTCGAAGTCGATGGACGCCGAGGTGGTGAGCTCGCCGAAGAGCAGCACCATGCCGGTCTTGATCGCCGTCTCGCAGGCCACCCGGGCGTGGGGGTCGGTGGCGAGGGCGGCGTCGACCACGGCGTCGGAGAGTCGGTCGGCCATCTTGTCCGGATGGGCCTCCGAGACCGACTCCGAGGTGAAGAGGTAGTGATCATCCATGGCAAGCCCCTGACAAATCAGCTATCGCGCCAGCTAATTACCGGCATCCTCAATCTTGATGGCCTGTATCCCCGCAGCGCGGATGGATCGGTTACACTGCCGCGGTCGCCGTTTCGACGCAACGGACGCGGTGCAGGACGGCGGGGGCGCCGGCGAGTACCGCAGCAGATTCAAGATGAAGCGTAATTGAGGGAGGAGGATCCATGACCATCAACGTAGCGATCAACGGTTACGGGCGTATCGGCCGCAATGTCCTGCGCGCGCTCTACGAGAGCGGCCGCACCGACGAGATCCGCATCGTCGCCATCAACGACCTCGGCGACGCCGAGACCAACGCCCATCTGACCCGCTACGACACGGCCCACGGCCGCTTCCCCGGCGATGTGCAGGTGGAAGGCGGTGACCTGGTGGTCAACGGCGACCGCATCAAGGTCTGCGCCGAGCGCAACCCCGCCGACCTGCCGTGGAAGGACCTCGGGGTCGATGTCGTCATGGAGTGCACCGGGCTGTTCACCACCAAGGAGGCTGCCGGTGCCCACATCCAGGCTGGTGCCAAGAAGGTGGTGATCTCTGCTCCCGGCGGCAAGGACGTGGACGGCACCTTCGTCTACGGCGTCAACCATCAGCAGATGACCCCGGAGCTCGAGGTGGTCTCCAACGCCTCCTGCACCACCAACTGCCTGGCGCCCATGGTCAAGGCCATCCAAGACAAGATCGGGGTCGAGGCCGGCCTGATGACCACGGTTCACGCCTACACCAACG
This sequence comes from Halorhodospira halophila, assembly GCF_016653405.1. Classification (NCBI taxonomy): domain Bacteria; kingdom Pseudomonadati; phylum Pseudomonadota; class Gammaproteobacteria; order Chromatiales; family Ectothiorhodospiraceae; genus Halorhodospira; species Halorhodospira halophila. The sequence goes on along the minus strand of NZ_NHSN01000016.1, from coordinate 38,377 downwards.
ACCAGGTGCTGACCGACGTCTTCCACAAGGATCTGCGCCGCGCCCGCAGCGCCACCCATTCGCAGATCCCGACCAAGACCGGTGCCGCCGCGGCGGTGGGTCTGGTGTTGCCCGAGCTCAACGGCAAGCTCGACGGCTTCGCCATCCGCGTGCCGACGATCAACGTCTCGCTGGTGGATCTGACCTTCACCGCCTCCCGCGACACCAGCGTCGAGGAGGTCAATCAGGTGGTGAAGGCGGCCTCCCAGGGTGAGCTCGCCGGCGTGCTCGCCTACAACGAAGACCCGCTGGTCTCCATCGACTTCAACCACAACCCGTCGTCGAGCATCTTCGATGCCACCCTCACCCGCGCCATGGGCGGTCGCCTGATCAAGGCCTGCGCCTGGTACGACAACGAGTGGGGCTTCTCCAACCGCATGCTCGACACCACGGTGGCGCTGATGCGCGCCTGACCAGCTGCGGCATTCGCTGTAGCCACCGCCCCATCCGGCATCGCCGGGTGGGGCGGTTTTGGTTTTGCGATTCAGAAGCGGTTTTGGCGGCGGGCGCCGGGCGGGGGTGGCCCGCCGGGTGGCTAGGTGCTGCGGGCGCTTTCCACGAGCTGGTGGAGTTCGTCGGCGTCGAGCAGGCGCACGTGGCCGCCACGCTCCTCGAAGACCCGCTCGCGCTTCCAGCGCGCCATCACCCGGCTGACCGTCTCTACCCGCAGGCCGAGCAGGTCGCCTAGCTCGCTGCGCGACAGCGGCAGCGGCAGCCACTCGGCCTGGCAGCCGTGCTTGGTCTGCCAATGGAGAAGGAACGAGGCCACGCGCTCCTCGGCCTTGCGCGCACCCAGATCCAGGGCCAAGGTCTCGACCTCGTTGAGGGCGCGTCGCCACCGGTTGAGCAGGGCGTTGGTGAAGGTCGGATCGGCGGTGCGCAGCTGCTCCAGCAGGGTGTTGGGCAGCCGGCACAGGGAGACCGGGGTGAGCGCGATGGCGCTGTGGTGGTGGGCGTCGCCGAACAGCCCCTCGGCACCGAAGAAGTCGCCGCCGACCAGCAGGCGCACGATCTGCTCGCGCCCGCCGGGCTGGTTGCGCACCAGCTTGATGATGCCCTCGCGCAGGGTAAAGGCCGAGTCGGCGCTGCCGCCTTCCTGGTAGAGCACCGTCCCTGCCGGTTCGCGGAACTCCTGGGCCTGATCCTGAAGCTGCGCGACAGTCTGCGGGTCGATCTCGCCGAACAGCGCGACGGAGCGGATGGCGCAGTTCTCGCAGTCGCTTGGCTCCATGGGGATCCACTCCGCGGGGTTGATGCCCTGACGGCGTGACTCTACCACATTCGCGACGTCTGTATTGTGCATGATCAATTCTGCCCCGTGGGTCGGTCCATGGCCGCGGCTCCGCGGACGGCGCCTAGCGGGTGAGCAGGCGCTCGGCCTCGCGGTACTTATCCGCGGTTCTGCGGATCACGTCGTCGCTCAGGTGGGGCGCCGGCGGGCGCTTGTCCCAGCCCAGCGCCTCGAGGTGATCGCGGATGTACTGCTTGTCGAAGGCCGGGGGCGCAGTGCCGGGTTGCCAGGCGTCGGCCGGCCAGAAGCGCGACGAGTCCGGGGTCAGCAGCTCGTCGATGATCACCGGCTCGCCCTCCGGTGTGACGCCGAACTCCAGCTTGGTGTCGGCGATGATCAGCCCGCGGGCTTCCGCGTGCTCGGTGGCCAACGCGAAGATCTCCAGGGCGATGGTGCGGATCCGTTCGGCCAGATCGGCGCCGATGAGCTCGACGGTCTGAGCGAACGAGATCGGTTCGTCGTGGTCGCCGACAGCGGCCTTGGTGGTCGGCGTGAAGATTGGTTCGGGCAGTCGGTCCGACTGGCGCAGGCCGCCGGGCAGGGCGACCCCGGAGACGGTGCCGTCCTGCTGGTAGGACTGCCACCCGGAGCCAGCCAGGTAGCCGCGGACGATGGCCTCCACGGGCAGTGCCTGCAGGCGGCGGACCACCACGCCGCGCTCGCGGACCTGATCGGCCTCTTCCGGGGCCACCACCGACTCCGGTGGGGTATCGAGCAGGTGGTTGGCGGCCAAGTGCCCAGTCTTGCGGAACCAGAAGTTCGAGACCCGGGTCAGCACCGCCCCCTTGTCGGGGATCGGGTCCGGAAGGATGACATCGAAGGCCGAGAGCCGATCGGTGGCCACGATCAGCAGCCGTTGGTCGTCCACGGCGTAGATGTCACGGACCTTGCCGCTGTGCAGCAGCGGCAAGCTCTGGATGCGGGTCTGGGAAACGGGCGTACTTGTTGTCATGCACCCTACCCTACCCGAGGGCCTGGAATGCTGCCAGCGCCTCCTTGCGGCTGGTGGCCAGATCGACCAGCGGCTCGGGGTAGTTGTGCCCGAGGCGCAGGCCGCAGCGCGCCCGGGTGTCGGCGGGCGCCGCCCAGGGTTGGTGGATATGGCTCTTGGGCAGGCCGGCGACCTCGGGGACCCACTGCCGGACATACTCGCCATCCGGGTCGAAGCGCTCGCCCTGGCGGACCGGGTTGAAGACGCGGAAATAGGGGGCGGCGTCGGCACCGCAGCCGCTGACCCACTGCCAGCCCATGCTGTTGCTGGCCAGATCCCAGTCCACCAGCGTATCGCGGAAGTGCGCCTCGCCGTGCTGCCAGGGCAGGCGCAGGTTCTTGACCAGGAAGGAGCCGACCACCATGCGCACCCGGTTATGCATCCAGCCGGTGGCCCAGAGCTCGCGCATGCCGGCATCCACCAGGGGTACGCCGGTCGCACCCCGGCGCCAGGCGTCGAGCAGGGCGCCGTCCGGATCCTCGCGCCAGGCGAAGCGGCCGAACCGCTTGTCGATGGGTGTGTCGTGCAGCTGCGGCTGCTGCCAGAGGAGGTGGTAGGCGAACTCCCGCCAGCCCAGTTCGGCAAGGAAGGTGTCCAGGGCCTCGGCCGCCGCCGGCTGCGCCTGCCGGGCGTCGTGTACGGCGTGCCAGAGCGTGCGGATGCTGACCTCGCCGAAGTGCAGGTGCGGCGACAGCCGCGAGGTCCCTGGTCGCGCCGGGTAGTCGCGCTGCTCGGCGTAAGCGGTTGCTGCCGTTTCCAGGAACCGCTCCAGGCGCTGCGTGGCGCCGACGGTACCGGGCTGCCAGGAGGCAGCCAGTTTTTCGTCCCAGCGGATGCGCGGCAGCAACCCCAGTGCCTCCAGCGGCTGTGGTTCCGGGATGGCCTCCGGCAAACCGGGCAGTGCCGGGGGCGAAGTCGGACGTGGTGGATCCAGCTGCGCGCGGACACTGCGCCAGAAGGGGGTGAAGGCTCGGTACGGGGTGCCGCTGCGGTTGCGCACAGCGCTCGGGTCGGTGAGCAGGCCGTCGGGGAGGACCTCCAGGCGGGCCCCGATCCCGGCCAGCGCCTCGGCGACGGCAGCCTCCTGCTGTCGGGCCCACGGCTCGGCGATGGCCGTGCAGTAGACCACCGTGGCGTCGCTGATCTGCGCCCAGTGGCACAGCCGCTCGGCGCTCGATCCGCTGTCCAGGCAAAGCCGGCTGCCGGCGGCGGCCAGCTCGGCGTCCAGGGCGGCGAGGCTGTGGTGCAGCCACCACAGGCTGGCTGCGCCGGCGGCGGGTCGGGCTTCCTCCGGGGCGTGGATGTAGACCGGGGCGATGCGCTCCGCAGCCTGTGCGGCGCGGGCCAGGGCCGGCTGATCGGCCAGGCGCAGGTCCCGGCGCAGCCAGACAAGGGCGGTGCTCACGGCTCAGTCTCCCTGTTGCGGTGGGTGGCAGAGGCGGTCGATGACCTGGTGGGGCTCGCCGGCCAGGGCCCGCACCCCGGCCGGCAGGCCATCGGGCTGCTCAGCGGCCGGGCCGGTGACCGCCGTCTGGCCCGGCCAGCCGCCGGCCAGGTTGGCTACTGCCTCGTCCCAGGCTGCCGCCGGATGGGCGCCGCCGTAGAGCAGCAGGTGGTCCGCCGCAGCGCGGCGGGCCCCGGCATCGATGGCCGCCGCCGGCACCGCCTCGCCGAGCAGTACCGGGTGGTGGCCCCGGTTCAGGGCGGTCAGCGCCAGGATGCACAGGGCCACGCCGGTGACGCCGGTGGCGGGTCCCGGCTGCGCCGGTGCGGCCAGCAGCAGGCGCTGCCCCTGGCCCTGCGCCGGCGCCCGATTGGCCAGGTGCCCCAGGCGCCCGCGCAGGTAAGCGGCCAGCAGGTGCCCCTCGGCCACCGCCTCGGCATCGCCGGCCAGGCGCTCGCTGAGCACCGGCAGCAGAACGTGGCTCGCCGCCCGGTCCACCGGGTAGAGGCTGAGCAGCTCGCTCAGGGCGCCGTCCAGAGCGGCGGGCTCGAAACGCGCCAGGGCCCGGGCCAGGTGGCTGCGCCAGGCCGGCCAAGGCTCCTCACCGGCGGCGATCTCCTCGCCGCTCTCCTCGGCGGCGAGCGCTTCGCGGGCCCGGCTGATCAGCACCCCGCGGTCGAGGAGCTGGAGGATCCGCCGGATCCGCGCGATATCGCCCTCCGAGTAGAGGCGGTGGCCCTTGGCGGTGCGGTGTGGACGGATGAGTCCGTAGCGACGCTCCCACGCCCGCAGGGTGACCGGGTTGACGCCGGTGAACTCCGCGACGGTGCGGATCGGATAGACCGGCGTCTCGTCAGGCATGCGGGCGCCGGACCAGGAAACGCTGCAGATCGATGCGCCCGCAACGGAAGCCGCCCTCGCAGTAGCCGAGGTAATAGCGCCACATGCGCCGGAAGCGCTCGTCAAAGCCCTGTGCCCGGACCTGGTCGCTACAGGCGAGGAAACGCTCATGCCACGCCAGCAGCGTGTCGGCGTAATCACCGGCGTGGCTGGTCACCCGCTCGCAGTGCAGCCCGGCGGCGCCGAGGCCCTCGCGGACGTGGTGCTCGGTGGGCAGCATGCCGCCGGGGAAGATGTAGCGCTGGATGAAGTCCGGGCCACCGGTGTAGACCGGCCAGGATGCCTCGTCGATGGTAATGATCTGCAGCAGAGCCCGCCCGCCGGGGCGCAGGCAGCGGTAGACGGTGTCGAAGAAGGCGGGCCAGTGCTCCTGGCCGACGGCCTCGAACATCTCGATGGAGACGATGTGGTCGAACTGCCCGGACACCTCGCGGTAGTCCTGCAGGCGCAGATCGGCCCGGTCGTTCAGGTCCGCCTCGGCCAGCGCCGACTGCGCCCAGGCCAGCTGCTCGCGGGAGAGCGTCAGCCCGGTCACCGCCAACCCGGCACCGGCTGCCTCCCGGGCGAAACCGCCCCAGCCGCAGCCGATCTCCAGCACCCGCTCACCGGGCTGCGCGCCCAGCTCATCGAGGGTGCGCCGGTACTTGTTGCGCTGTGCGTCGGCCAGTGGCTGTTCGGGCTCGGCGAAGAGTGCCGAGGAGTAGGTCATGGTCTCGTCCAGCCACAGGCGGTAGAAGTCGTTGCCCAGGTCGTAGTGGTAGGCGATGTTGCGCCGGCTGCCGCGCAGGGTGTTGGCGCGCAGTCGGTGCAGCAGCCCGAGCAGGGCGCGGGTGTACCAGCGCCCTGCCGGCGTGGCGTTGTAGGCGTGTTCATTGCTGGCCATCACCTGGATCAGCGGCGCCAGCGCCGGGGTGTCCCACTCGCCGGCCATGAAGCTCTCGGCGAAGCCGATGTCGCCGCGGTGCAGGACGCGCGCGACCAGTCGGGCCGGCCGGTGCAGGGTCATCTCGGCAGCTGGGCCATCGATCTCGCCGCCGAACATCAGCGAGCGGCCGTCGGGCAGGTGCAGGCGCAAGGTGCCGGTGCGAAAGCGCGCCAGCCAACGGATCAGCGGCCGCGCTGCCAGCGGCACACCGGGTTGTGTGCGGGCAGATCCGGTTTGGCTGATCTGCGTCATCCAACGAGCTCCTTGGGTGATTCGGGTTTGCTGTGGAATCGGCCACCGCGCAGGTAGATCTTCAGCGCCTGCCAGTGGATGCCGACCAGGGCGCGGATCCCCGGCGGCGGCAGCCGGCCGAGGATGCGCAGCAGCTGACCGTCGGTCAGCGAACGGCGCTCACCGGTCTGCACCGCCGACAGGCGGCGCCCCTCCTCGCCATGGTAGCCGATGGCCACCGCCAGCGACTCGGTCAGCGCCGAGAAGCGGAAGCGGTACTCGCCGTCGACGGGCAGGAACGGCGAGACGTGAAAGACCTTGGTGGCCTGGCTGCGAATGGGGAAAGGCATGGGCGCCCCGTCCTGGTGGAGCAGGTAGCCGTAGACCTCGCCGAAGGTGTTGTGCACCTCGCAGAGCACGGCGCGCGGGCGCTCGTCCCGGTCGAGGCAGAACCACACCGACAGCGGATTGAAGGCGTGGTTGAGCACTCGGGGCACGGTCAGCAGCAGGACGCGGCCGTCCGCCGTGTCCAGGCCGCGCTCGGCCAGCACCGAATCGATCCACGGGCGCAGCGGCGTACCGTCCCGCGGGCCGTAGTCCCGATCGTGAAGGCTGATCGGCCCGCTGCGGTTGTAGGCGAATAGCCGGCACCGCGCATCCAGCGCCGGGAGGTCGTCAACGTCGAAGAGGAACGCGGCGTAGCGGTAGCGGAAATGGTACTGCGGCGCGATGCTGCGCCGGTGGGTGACCCCACCGACGTAGAGCGCAGGGGCTTCGATCATGCCGCCTCCCCCGCCGGCTGTCCGGCGGCCGCGGTGGCGCTGGCCGGGGCGGCCTGCGCCTCGCCGCCCCACGGCGGCGGGCAGCCGAGCTGCTCGGCGACGCGCACCGCCGAGCGCAGACCGTCCTCGTGGAAGCCGAAGCCGGTCCACGCGCCGCAGAACCACAGCCGGTCGCGGCCCTGGATCGCCGGCAGCGCGTCCTGGGCGGCGGCGGCGTCCCCGTCGAGGACCGGGTGCGTGAAGGCCAGCCGCCGCTGCACGTAGGCGTCGTCGATGGCGTCCACTGGGTTGAGGCTGACGAAGATGTTCTGCTCGCTGGGCACCTGCTGCAGGCGGTTCAGCCAGTAGGTGACCGAGACCGGGCGCCGGGATTGCTCGTCGGCGGCGCTGATGTGGTTCCAGCTGGCCCAGATGCGGCGGCGTTGCGGCATGGCCGAGGGGTCGGTGTGCAGCAGCGCCAGGTTGTCCTGGAAGCGGCATTGGCCGAGCAGCCGGGCCTCCTCGTCGGTGGGGGCGTCGAGCATGGCCAGCGTCTGGTCGGCGTGGGCGGCCAGGACTACCTCGTCGAACTCGCCCAGTTCGCCGTCGTCACCGCTCAGCCGCACGCCTCCTGCGTCTAGGCGCTGGACCCGACGCACCGGCGTGCTGGTGTGCACCGCGTGGAGGGCCGGCAGGAGCTGGTCGATATAGCGCCGCGCGCCACCGGGGACGGTGTGCCACTGCGGGCGGTCGGCCAGATCGAGCAGTCCGTGGTTGCGGAAGAAGGCCAGGAAGCGCCGGGCCGGGAAGGCGCGCAGGGTGCTCGGCGAGGCGGACCAGATCGCCGCGGCCATGGGCATCAGGTAGTGGCGGCGGAACCCGGGGCCGTACCCGCCGGCGTCCAGGTACTCGCCCAGTGGCAGGTGGTCGTCCAGGCTGCCGGCCAGATCGCGCTTGGCGCGGCGATTGAAGCGCAGGATATCGTAGACCATGCGCAGGAAGCCCGGGCGGACCAGGTTGCGCCGTTGGGCGAAAAGCCCGCGCAGGCTCTCGCCGTTATACTCCAGGTCGTCGTCGCGGTCGGCGCAGGCAAAGGACATGTCCGAGGCCTGGGCCTCAATGCCCAGGTGGTCGAACAGGGCGCACAGGTGGGGGTAGTTGCGCGGGTTGAAGACCATGAACCCGGTGTCCACCGGGTGGTGGCCGTCGCTCAGGCGGGCGTCGATGGTGCAGGTGTGGCCACCGACGTAGTCCTCGGCCTCGAAGAGCGTGACCCGATGCCGGCCCGCCAGCAGCCAGGCGGCTCCGGCGCCGGCGATCCCTCCGCCGACGACTGCGACATGCTTGTCCGGCACGATGATTCCCCTTCTTGTTGGCAGCGTCCGTGTCCCCTAAGGGTCACCCGATCGACGAGCATTGTAAAACGCGGCCGGGGATGCAAGCGGGCTGCCCTCGACGCAGCCGCTCGGGTATCCTTGGCCCGCGCTGGAAGGTGAGGTGGATGCAGCAGCCGTACCGCATAGTTCGCCGCTGGTCGGGGCGGATCCTCGCCACCCTCGGCGGCTGGCTCATCGCCGGCTGGAGCGGGGCGGTGGCGGGCTTGGCCGTGGGGGCCCTGATCGATCTGTGGGTGCGCCTGACCCAGGTCGTGGGGCTGGTCTGGAGCGGCTGCGGCCTGGGCCGCACGCAGCGTCTTTTCCTCGGCGCTACGGCCCTGACCATGGGTCATCTGGCCAAGAGCGACGGCCGCGTCAGCGAGCAGGAGATCGCCGCCGCCCGCCGGGTGCTGGGAGAGCTGCCGCTGGACGAGCGTGGCCGCCGGCGGGCGATCACCATCTTCAACCGCGGCAAGGCGCCCGACGCCCCGCTGCGTCCTGTGCTTGGCCTGCTGCGGGTGGTTGGCCGCAACCGTCCCCAGGAGCTGGCCCGCTTTCTGGAGTTCCAGCTGCGCGTGGCGCTGGCTGATGGCGCCCTGGATGCGCCGCGGGAAAGACTGCTGCGCCGCATCTGGCACCAGGTGGGGGTGTCTCGGGCCGACCTCGACGCCCGACTGGCCGAGCTGCGCCGCGGCACGGTCCGCCGCGGCGTGCGCCCGACCCTGGACCACGCCTACCGGCTGCTTGGGCTCAGTCGCGGGGCGAGTAGTGACGAGGTGCGCAGGGCCTACCGGCGCGCGATCAGTCAGAGCCACCCCGACCGACTGATTGCCCGGGGCGTCTCGGAGGAGGAGCTGGAGGCCGCCGGCGAGCGGACCCGCCAGATCCGGGCCGCCTACGAGGCCATCCGTGAGGCCCGCGGCGGCTCCTGACTGCTACCTTCCCGGAAGAGGCCTTGTCACGTTGCCCCGGTGGCCAGCCGGTTGCCGGGCGCCGTTGTCAGGAGGGAGGATGCAGGCACGATTCGCGGATCTCATTGTAGAGACGCGGGTGGGGGACATTGCCGCCCAGGATGATTGCGATGCCGTGGTCAATGCCGCCAATGCCCAGCTGATGCCCGGCGGCGGGGTCGCTGGCGCGTTGCATCGCGCCGCCGGCCCGGAGCTGGCCGAAGCGTGCCGGCCGCTGGCGCCCATCCAGCCGGGGCAGGCGGTGATCACCTCCGGCTTCGCCCTGCCGAACCGGCACGTCATCCACTGCCTCGGGCCGGTCTACGGCGTCGACGAGCCCGGCGAGCAGCTGCTCGCCGCCTGCTACCGCAACGCGCTGCGCCGCGCCGAGGAGCACTGGCTGACCAGCCTGGCCATGCCGGCGTTGTCCACTGGTGCCTTCGGGTTTCCCATGGAGCGCGCCGCCCGCGTCGCCGTGGGCACCCTGCGCAGCACGGCGGCGCAGCTCCGGCACGTACGGCGCGCCTGCTTCGTCCTCGCCGACGAGTCAGCGCGCAGCATCCACGACCAAGTGATTCAAGAGCTGGCGGAGGAACAAGGTGGCTAACGTCCTGGAAACGCAGCGGGTGATCGATACCTGGAACCGGGAGGCCCTGCCGGCCCTGGAGCAGTTCGTGCGCATCCCGGCCCGATCGCCGCACTTCGACCCGGAGTGGGCGGCCAACGGCCACTTGGACCGGGCGCTGGAGCTGGCGGAGGCCTTCTGTCAGCGCCACCTGCCCGGTGCAGAGGTGGGCATCGAGCGGCTCGAGGGGCGGACCCCGCTGCTGTTCGTCGATCTGCCCGGAAGCGACGATTCGGCGGGCACTGCGTTGCTTTACGGTCACCTGGACAAACAGCCGGAGAATACGGGCTGGTCTGATGGCCTCGGTCCCTGGGAGCCGGTGGTGCGCGAGGGCCGGCTCTACGGGCGCGGTGCGGTGGACGACGGCTACGCCGTCTTCTCGGCGGTGGTGGCCATCGCCGAGTTGCAGGCGGCGGGGCTGCGCCATCCCCGCTGCGTGCTGGTCATCGAGGCGTGCGAGGAGAGCGGCAGTTTCGACCTGCCGGCCTACCTCGATGCCCTGGCACCGCGCATCGGCCAGCCGGATCTCATCGTCTGCCCCGACGCCGGGTGCGGGACCTACGACCGACTGTGGAATACCACCTCGCTGCGCGGCATGATCACCGGTACCCTGCGCGTGGATGTGCTCCGTGAGGGGGTGCACTCCGGCGACGCCGGCGGCGTGGTGCCGTCGAGTTTCCGCATCCTGCGCCAGCTCCTCAGCCGCCTTGAGGATCCCGAGACCGGCCGCGTACTGCCGCAGCTCTGCGGCGTCACCATCCCCGGTCTGCGCCGGCAGCAGGCCGAGCACGCCGGCGCCGTGCTCGGCGACCTGACTCGCGACCGCTACCCCTTCCTGCGCGGGGTCGAGGCGCAGTCCGAAGACCCCGCCGAGCGCATCCTCGATCGCACCTGGCGCGCCACGCTGGAGGTGGTCGGTGCCGAGGGGCTGCCCCCGGTGGAGGCCGCCGGCAACGTGCTGCGCCCGTTCACCGCCACCAAGCTGGCGCTCCGCCTGCCCCCCACCGTCGATGCGGAGGCCGTGGCCGAGGGGCTGGAGACGCTGTTCTGCGAGGATCCGCCGGCCCGGGCGCGGGTGCGCTTCGAGCCCGATGCGGTGGCTTCCGGCTGGGCCGCGCCGGAGCCTGAGCCATGGCTCTCCGGCGCCCTGGAGGAGGCCTCGCAGGGCCACTTCGGAGCGGCACCGGTGCACATGGGCGAGGGCGGGACCATCCCGCTGCTCAACTGGCTGGAGCGGCGTTTCCCCGCGGCGCAGTACCTGGTCACCGGCGTGGCCGGGCCCGGCTCCAACGCCCACGGCCCGGACGAGTTCCTGCACCTCGACGCGGCTCGCCGGCTGACTGCCTGCCTGGGCGAGGTGCTGCATGCCCTCGCCGGTCGGCCGCGCTGAAGCTCAGATCGTCCGCGTAAAGGCGAGGATGGCCAGGATCAGCAGCACCGCCGCGAGGATGAACGCGGTGTTGCTGATCACCTCGGTGCGCTCGCGCACGGCGATGCCGGCGACGATCAGCACCGCCATCCCGAGCAGCATCAAAAGGCCGGGCATGATCAGCCCAGCCCCTGGCGTTCCAGCAGATCGGGCTGCACCACCTCGATCCAGTAGCCGTCCGGATCGCGAATGAAGGCGATGCCCTGCATCCGGCCCTCCTGAGGGCGCTTGACGAAGTCTACCTGCAGCGCCTCGAAGCGCTCGCAGGCGCTGTAGACGTCGGGGACGGTGATGGCGATATGGCCGAAGCCCTCGGGCTCGGTGTTGCCGTCGTGGAAGGCCACCTCCGGGTCGCTCTCGTCGCCCCAGTTGTGGGTCAGCTCCAGCACCCCCTCGCGGCCGAAGTTCCAGGTGGTGCGCGGACCATCCTCGCTGGGGACCTCGGCAGCCTGGCGGTCGTCCAGGAAGGCGAGGAAGTAGAGCGTAAAGCGCATCTCCTCGAAGTCCAGGCGGCGCACCAGGCGCATACCCAGTACCCGGGTGTAGAAGTCCAGGGAGCGCTGCGGATCCTTGATGCGCAGCATGGTGTGGTTGAGCTTGAAACCGTCGGTCTCCGGCTCTGGCTGCTCGCATAGGCCGGCGGCGGCGTCGAAGTGGCGGCTCATCGTCGGCTACTCCCAGAGGGTTCGGGTGTCACGTCAACTATACAACCCGCGGCGGTAGTCGCGCAGCTGCCGCGTGACGCCCACGGCCAGCGTGATCAGCGTCAGGGGCACCACGAAACCGAGCATCACGGCGCTGAAGGGGCCCAGGGCCTGGTGCTGCGCCGCGGCCAGGAACAGGAAGGCGCAGTAGGCGGCGTAATACCCAAGGAACAGCGCCCCCTCCCAGCGGGCGACGGTGTGCCCGGTGAAGAAAACGGGCAGGCAGGCGAAGGCGACGGCGAGCATCACCGGCAGGTCGAAGGCGAGGGCGGCGGCGTTCACCGTCACCCCGCCAGGCGCGGCCAGAGCGGCCAGGCCGAGGACGGCCAGGAGGTTGAAGATATTGCTGCCGACCAGGTTGCCGACCGCCATCTGGCGGTCGCCGAGCCGGTAGGCGCTGACCGTGGTGGCGATCTCCGGCAGTGACGTGCCCACTGCCACCAGGGTCAGGCCGATGACCAGATCGCTGATCCCCAGTGCCGCGGCCAGCGCCGCCGCCGCGTCCACCAGCAGGAAGGCGCCCACGGCCAGCAACGGGATGCCTATCACCAGTCGCAGCAGGGCCCCGGGGAGGCGTGCTGGAGCGCTCGGTTCGGCCTCGGCCGCGATTTGGCCCCGGTCCCGGGCCAGGGTCAGGGCCAGATAGCCGGCCAACCCGGTGAGCAGGATCACGCCGTCCAAACCGGCCAGCGTCCCGTCCCGGGCGAGGAGCAAGGTGAGCAGCGAGGCGGCCAGCATCACTGGCACGTGGATGCGGATCAGCCGCCGCGCGACGACGATCGGCGCGATCAGCGCCGCCAGTCCGAGCACCAGCAGGATGTTGGCGATGTTGCTGCCGACGACGTTGCCCAGTGCCAGATCGGCGGCGTGGTCGGTGAAGGCGGCCCGCAGGGTGATGGCCAGTTCCGGGGCGCTGGTGCCGAAGGCGACCACGGTCAGTCCGATGACCAGCGGAGCGAGGCCCAGCCGCCGGGCCAACTGGCTGGCGCCGCGGACGAGCAGCTCGGCACCGGCAATGACGCCGGCCAGCCCGGCGGCGAAGAGCAGTAGATCGGTCATGTCGGCCCGTTACGCAGGTGCCCCGGAGGGATCAGAGCTGGGTCGGTTCCGGCGCCAGGACTACGCCCGCCAGAACGGCTGCATAGTGACAGCTGGCGGCGGCGAGGACCATCCCGTGCCAGGCGACGTGGTGGTAGGGCAGGCGGTGCCAGAGGTAGAGCAGTACCCCGGCGCTGTACAGGACGCCGCCGAGTACCAGCAGGATTAGCCCGGCCGTGGACAGTGCCGCCACCAGCGGATCGAGGACGACCACCACCGACCAGCCTAGGGTCAGGCACAGGACCACCGAGAACGCCCGGCCCGGCGGCCGGGGCAGCAGGAGCTTGGCGCCGATGCCGATCAGCGCGACCGCCCACACGAAGGCCAGCAGCGCCCAGCCGTGGGGTGGCTCGAGGGCGTTGACGGTGAACGGGGTGTAGGTCGCGGCGATCATAAAGAAGATCGTCGCGTGATCCAGGCGGCGCAGCCGTTCGGCGCGCGTCGAGTGGTGGTCGGTGAGGTCGTGGTTGCACAGCGCCGAGGCTAGAAACAGGGCGACCAGCGCCAGCCCGTAGAGGGTGACGCTGCCGATCAGGGTCGGGTCGCCACGCTGGATGGCCAGGGTGACCAGAACGGCCGCTCCGGCCAGGGCGGCGGCGATGGCCACCCAGTGCAGGATTCGGTCGGCGGCCTGTTCGGCGCGGCTGTAGGTTCGGGCGCTGAGGCTCATACCCCACAGTATAGGAAGATCGCTGCGGCGGGCTCCAAGGGTCGATCCGCTACAGTGGACGGCGCGTGGAGGCGGGGTGGGAAACGCGCGCGACCTGGCCGGTACGCCCAGCCCGATGCCCCGGTCGGCGGAGGCGCCCCCCGGCTTGCCGGATCGGCGAACGCGCCCCGCCTATCGGCGGGGTTCCCTGTGTTGCTCACCCCGGCGGGGCCGCTCGCTAAACTCGCGGCGCTGGCGCGCCGCTCAGACAGAACCTCGCTGATCAGCGCGAACCGGCAAAGCTTCGCGCTGATCCCCCGCCGGGGCTGTGCTGCTCGGCGCGTCCGCAATGATCCGGCAAGCCGGGGGCGCCTCCGCCGACCGGGGCTTCGGCGGGCGCGTGGCTGGAGGGGCCGGGCCCAAGGGCGCGTTCCCCGCCGAGCCTCCATCCGCGGCGCTATCGCCCTGATGCATAAGGCGACCGGCGCGCGATTCGGACCCGGGAGGAATTTCGGTTATACTGGCGGATTGTGCAATGCCGGATCCCAAGCCGAGCAAGGAGTCGATATGTTCTCCCGAGACATGACCATCGCGGGTTACGACCCGGAGCTGGCAGCCGCTATCGAGGACGAGCGCCAGCGCCAAGAGGATCACATCGAGCTGATCGCCTCCGAGAACTACGCCAGTCCCCGCGTGATGGAAGCGCAGGGCAGCGTGCTGACGAACAAGTATGCCGAAGGCTACCCCGGCAAGCGCTACTACGGCGGCTGTGAACACGTCGACGTAGCCGAGCAGCTCGCCATCGACCGTGCCAAGCAGCTCTTCGGCGCCGACTACGCCAACGTCCAGCCCCACTCGGGCTCCCAGGCCAATGCTGCTGTCTTCCATGCCCTGCTCAAGCCCGGCGACACCATCCTGGGCATGAGCCTCGATCACGGCGGCCACCTGACCCACGGTGCCAAGGTCAACTTCTCGGGCAAGCTGTTCAATGCCGTCCAGTACGGCATCAACGACGACGGCCAGATCGACTACGACGAGATCCAGCGCCTGGCTACCGAGCACCAGCCGAAGATGGTCATCGGTGGCTTCTCCGCCTACTCCCAGGTGGTCGATTGGGCGCGCATGCGCGAGATTGCCGACTCCGTGGGCGCCTACCTGGTCGTGGATATGGCGCACATCGCCGGCCTGGTCGCTGCCGGGGTCTACCCCAGCCCGATCCCCTATGCCGACGCGGTCACCTCCACCACCCACAAGACCCTGCGCGGTCCCCGCGGCGGCATCATCCTCGCCCGCTCCAACCCGGATCTCGAGAAGAAGTTCCAGTCGCTGGTCTTCCCGGGGACTCAGGGCGGCCCGCTGATGCACGCCATCGCCGGCAAGGCCGTGGCCTTCAAGGAGGCCCTCGAGCCCGAGTTTAAGCAGTACCAGGAGCAGGTGGTGGCCAACGCCCGCGCCATGGCCCAGCGCGTCATCGAGCGCGGCTACAACGTCGTCTCCGGCGGCACCGACAACCACCTCTTCCTGATGGATCTGACCCCCAAGAACCTCACCGGCAAGGATGCGGACGCCGCGCTGGGACGGGCCAACATCACGGTGAACAAGAACACCGTCCCCAACGACCCGCAGTCGCCGTTCGTCACCAGCGGCCTGCGCATCGGCACGCCGGCGATCACCACCCGCGGCTTCAAGGAGGCCGAGGCCACGCGCCTGGCCGACTGGATCTGCGACGTCCTCGACAACATGGGCGACGAGTCGGTGGTCGAGCGCGTGCGCGGCGAGGTGCAGCAGATCTGTCGCGAGTTCCCGGTCTACGGCTGATGCCGGACGACGGCTGACCGCCCATGCGCTGCCCCTACTGCCAGAACACCGACACCCGCGTGGTCGACTCCCGCCTGGTCGGTGAGGGGGAGCAGGTGCGGCGGCGGCGCCAGTGCCCGTCCTGCGGCGAGCGCTTCACCACCCACGAGGCCCCCGAACTGGTCTACCCCCGGGTGGTGAAGTCCGACGGGCGGCGCGAGGCGTTCGACGAGGACAAGCTGCGCCTTGGCTTCCGGCGGGCGCTGGAGAAGCGCCCGGTGGCCACTGAGGCCGTCGAGGCGGCGGTGCGCCGCGTCTGCAAGCGGGTCTCCGGTGCCGGAGACCGCGAGGTGGGGGCCAGCACCATTGGCGAGTACGTGATGGAAGAGCTGCGCGAGCTCGACGTGGTCGCCTATGTCCGCTTCGCCTCGGTCTACCGCCGTTTCGAGGATGTCGGCGCCTTCCGCGAGGTCATCGAAGGCCTGGAGCAGCACCGGCGTGACGACGACTGAGAGCCACCGGGACGATGCCCGCTGGATGGCCCGCGCCGTCCGGCGAGCGGCCGCAGTGTTCCCGCCGCCGCACCCCAATCCGCGGGTCGGTTGCGTGCTGGTGCGTGACGGGGCGGTGGTGGCCGAGGCCGCCCATGAGCAGGCCGGTGGGCCGCACGCCGAGGCGGCGGCCCTGCAGGCGGCCGGCGGCGAGGCTGCCGGCGCCACCGCCTATGTCACCCTGGAGCCCTGCGCCCACTACGGGCGCACGCCTCCGTGTGCCCGCGCCCTGATCGAAGCCGGTGTGGCCCGGGTGGTGGTTGGCCACCGCGACCCCAATCCCCGGGTCGCCGGCGGCGGCATCGCGCAGCTCGAGGCCGCCGGAGTAGCGGTCACCGAGGGCGTGCTGGCCACCGATGCCGAGGCGCTCAACCGTGGGTTTCTGCGCCGGATCGCCGGTGGGCGCCCGTGGGTACGCGTCAAGCTGGCGGCGAGTTTGGATGGGCGCACAGCCATGGCCTCCGGCGAGAGCCGCTGGATCACCTCAGCGGCGGCGCGCCGCGATGTCCACCGGGGCCGGGCGCAGGCCGCGGCGGTCCTCACCGGGGTGGGGACCGTGCGGGCGGACGACCCCCGTCTGGATGCCCGCGACGTCGAACCGGCGGTTCCGGCCGAGCGACAGCCGCTGCGCGTGGTCCTCGACCCGCGCCTGACCACGCCGCCGCAGGCAGCGCTGTTCCGGGCGCCGGGGCCGGTGCTCGTCGGTCATGCCGAGTACGTCAACGAGGCCCGGGCGCGGGCGCTGCGCGGCTGTGGGGCTGAGCTGCTGCCCATCCCTCTGCAGGAGGGAGGGCTCCACCTGGGTGCGGTGCTCGACGCCCTGGCCGATCGCGAGATCAACGAGGTCTGGGTGGAGGCCGGGCCGACCCTGGCCGGAGCCTGGGTGCAGGCGGGTCTGGTCGACGAGCTGATCGTCTACACCGCCCCCCACCTGATGGGCGACGCGGCCCGGCCGTTGCTGGTTTTGCCCGGCATCGACGCCATGGCCCAGCGCCGCCCGCTGGCGTTCAGCGATGTGCGCCGGGTGGGGGAGGAAATCCGCATCACCGCGAGGTTGGATTAACGGGATGTTCACCGGGATCGTGGAGACGTGCGGCCGCGTGGCCGCCATCGAGCAAAGCGGCGACGGGCGGATTCTGCGCATCGACGCCCCTGACCTGGGGCTGGCCGAGTGTCGGGTTGGCGACAGCATCGCCGTCGACGGCGTCTGCCTGACCGCCACTGGCATCGAGGATGGGCAGTTCCGTGCCGACGTCTCCGATGAGACCCTGCGCTGCACCACCCTTGGCGGGCTGCGCAGCGGTGCGCGGGTGAATCTGGAGCGCGCGGTCACCCCCACCACGCCGCTGGGCGGCCACCTGGTCACCGGGCACGTCGACGGGGTCGGCGAGGTCGTCGAGCGGGCGCCGGCCGGTGGCTCCGAGCGCTGGCGCTTCCGGGTCCCGGAGGGGGTCGCCCGCTACGTGGCCGTCAAGGGCTCCATCGCCGTGGCCGGTGTCAGCTTGACCATCAACACCGTTGCCGGGCGGGATTTCGAGGTCAACCTGATCCCGCACACCCTGGCCGCCACCAACCTGGGGGAACGCCGCGCCGGCGATCCGGTCAACATCGAGGTGGACCTGGTGGCGCGGTACGTCGAGCGGCTGCTCAGCGCCGGAAGCGACGGGACAGGAGATGGCAGCGGCGGTGGGCTGACCCTTGAGCAGCTACGACAGGCCGGATTCGGGAATGGATGAGGGCATGAGCGAGACGGTGCAGTTCAACAGTATCGAGGAGATCATCGAGGACCTGCGCCAGGGGCGCATGGCGGTCATCCTCGACGACGAGGACCGGGAGAACGAAGGCGACCTGGTGATGCCGGCGAGCCTCATCCGGCCCGAGGACATCAACTTCATGGCCCGCTACGGCCGGGGCCTGATCTGCCTGACTTTGACCCGCGAGCGCTGCGAGCAGCTGCGTCTGCCGCTGATGGTCCATAACAACGATGAGAAGAACACCACCAATTTTACCGTCTCCATCGAGGCGGCGGAGGGTGTGACCACCGGCATCTCGGCCGCCGACCGGGCGCGAACCGTGCAGGCGGCGGTGGCGCCGGGTGCGCGCCCCGAGGACCTGGTCCAGCCCGGGCACATCTTCCCGCTGATGGCCCAGCCCGGCGGCGTGCTCACCCGCGCCGGGCATACCGAGGCCGGCTGCGACCTGGCCCGACTCGCCGGTTTTGCCCCAGCGGCGGTGATCGTCGAGATCCTCAACGAGGACGGCACCATGGCGCGGCGCGACGACCTCATGGCGTTCGCCCGGACCCATGGGCTGAAGATCGGCACCGTGGCCGATCTCATCGCCTACCGGGTGCGCAACGAGCGCTCGGTAGAGCACGTCGGCGCCTGCGAGCTGCCCACCGAGTACGGCACCTTCCGCATGCACACCTACCAGGACAATGTCAGCGGCGCGCTCCACTTCGCCCTGGTCGCCGGGCAGGTGGATGAGGAGACCCCGGCGTTGGTGCGCGTGCACCTGGAGAACCCGCTGGCCGACCTGCTCGGTGCCACCGGGCCGCGCTGCGGCTGGCCGCTGCGTTCGGCGTTGCGCCAGGTGGCCGAAGCCGAGTCGGGCGTGGTGGTGGTGCTGCGCAATGCCGACGCCAACGACGACATCCTCGAGCACATGCGCTGCTACCAGGGCGGCGGCTGCAGCGAGGAGAGCGGCGGCGTGCCACTGGATCTGCGCACCTACGGCATCGGCGCGCAGATCCTCACCGATCTCGGGGTGCGCCGCATGCGCGTGCTCAGCGCCCCGCGTCGCATGCACGCGCTCTCCGGCTTCGGCATGGAGGTGGTGGAGTACGTCACCCCCGAGGGCTGACCGCCGGCGCTTGCGGGGCGCCCGCCGGGCTTGTAGTTTAGCGCCGGAACCCGCGCAAGCGCCGGTCCTACCGAAACTTTCTTCAGGAAACCAGGCATGCAAGTAACCGAAGGACAACTCGTCGCGCTGCAGGACGCGCGGTTCGCCCTCGTGGCGGCGCGCTTCAACGATCTCATCGTCGATCGGCTGATCGACGGCGCCGCCGACACCCTGCGGCGCCACGGCGTCCCGGAGGAGCATCTGGAGCTGATCCGCGTGCCCGGTTCCTTCGAGCTGCCGCTGGCGGTCCAGCGCGTGGCCGACGCCGGTCGCGCTGATGCGGTGATTGCCCTCGGCGCCGTCATTCGCGGCGGCACCGACCACCACCAGTACGTGGCCGCCGAGTGCACCAAGGGCGTTGCCCAGGCCATGATGGGCTCCGGCGTGCCGGTCTCCTACGGGGTTCTCACCGTCGAGACCGTCGAGCAGGCCATTGAGCGCGCCGGGACCAAGGCCGGCAACAAGGGCGCCGAGGCGGCGCTCTCGGCCCTGGAGATGGTCGATCTGATGCGGCAGCTCGAGGCGTAATGGCGGCTTCAGGCGAAGGCAAGCGCCGCTCCCGGGCGCGTTCCAAGCTCGTCCAGGCGCTCTACCAGTACGCGGTCACCGGCGCGTCGGCCGAGGACATCGAGCGGCAGTTCCTCGCCGCCGGCCTCGGTGACATCGACGTGGCCTACTTCCGCGAACTGATCTACGCCATCACGGACCGTGCTGCGGAGCTCGACGAGCAGCTTTCGGCGCTGCTCGACCGGCCCCTGGCGCAGCTCGATCCGGTGGAGCGCTCGATCCTGCGCCTCGGCGCCTACGAGCTGTCCGAGCGCCTGGAGGTGCCCTACCGCGTGGTCATCGACGAATCGGTGGAGCTGGCGCGCCGCTTCGGCGCCGACCAGTCGCACCGTTACATCAACGGCGTGCTCGACCGCTTCGGCGCCACCGTGGGGCTGCGCGCCGCCGAGCGGGGCGAGCGCAAACCCGGGCGAGGGAATCGGCAGTGATCGGCGGAGGCGAGGCAGCGCTCATCCAGCGCTATTTCCACGACCTGACCGCGCAGCGTGACGGGGTCGCGCTCGGGGTCGGCGACGACGCGGCCCTGCTGCACACCGACACCGGCCTGCTGGCCGCCTGCTGCGACACCCTGGTCGAGGACATTCACTTTCCCGGGGACATCCCGCCGGAGGCGTTGGGCCACCGGGTGCTGGCGGTCAATCTCAGCGATCTGGCCGCCGTCGGTGCCCGGCCGGCCTGGGCCCTGCTCTCCCTGACCCTGCCCGAGAAGGATCCGCAGTGGCTAGAGCGTTTCAGCGCTGGCTTCAAGGCGCTGGCCGACCGTCACGGGGTGGCCCTGGTCGGGGGTGACACCACCCACGGACCGCTGTCGGTGTCGGTCACCGCCCTCGGCTCGGTCGCCGGCGAGCACGGCCTGCGTCGCGGCGGTGCCCGGCCCGGTGACGGCATCTGGGTCACCGGCACCCTGGGGGATGCGGCCCTCGGCCTGGAGCTGTGGCTCGAGCGCGAGGAGGCGACGCCCCTGGCCGGCGACCCCGCCTACCTGGCTGGGCGGCTGTTCCGGCCCGAGCCGCGGGTGGCGGCCGGGACGGCCCTGCTCGGCCGGGCGAGTGCGGCCATCGACGTCTCCGACGGGCTGGCCGCCGACCTGTCGCGGGTGCTCGACGAGAGCGGTGTTGGGGGCACTCTGGAGCTGGAGGCGCTGCCCCGCTCCCAGGCCTTCATCGACGAGCGCGGGGATCTGCGCCACCTGCTCCACGGCGGCGATGACTACGAGCTCTGCTTCACCTTGCCGGTGGAGCGCGAGGATGAGATGGCTTGCCTGCGCGAGCATGCCGCCACCCCGGTGACGCGCATCGGCACGGTCGAGGAGACGCCCGGGCTGCGCGGCGTGGACGCCGGCGGGGTGGTCTGCGCCCTGGATCCCGGCGGCTACGACCACTTCGCGGAGGGCTCTTGAACACACCGTTCCGTCTGCGTAGACCCCTGCACTGGCTCGCTACCGCCGGCGGACTTGGCTTGGCACCGCGGGCGCCAGGGACGTTCGGCACGCTGGCGGCGCTGCCGCTGTTCGCGCTGCTCTATGTCGCACCGCTGAGCCTCTATCTGCTGGTCACCCTGGCGGTGATCGTCGTCGGCGTCTGGATCTGCGGCCGGGCGGCCGAGGAGGCCGGGGTCCACGACCACCCGGCCATTGTCTGGGACGAGGTGGGGGGCTACCTGGTGGCCGCATTGCCGCTGGTCACCGGCTTCGGGGTGTTTTCCGTGTGGGTGGACGCCGCGCTGCTGTTCGTGCTCTTCCGACTCTTCGACGCCCTCAAACCCGGCCCCATCCGCTGGCTCGACCGGCGCCTGCACGGCGGGCTGGGGATCATGGCCGACGACGTCGCCGCCGGCGCCGCCGCGGCGGCCCTGTGGTACGCCAGCGTGGCGCTGTTCGCGCCACTTGCCGGATGACCGTCGGGGTCGTTGGGCGTGCCGCATGGCCAAAGCTAGAATGTCGGGAAACGAATTCCGTGAAGCGAGAGCAAACCGCGAGGTGGCGCAGACGGTGAGCGAGCGCGTCTATGTAGAGACTCAGGGCTGCCAGATGAACGACTACGACGCCGAGCGTCTGGTCGACGTGCTGGTCAGCCAGGCCGGCGCCCACCGGGTCGAGCGCCCCGAAGAGGCCGACCTGCTGCTGCTCAATACCTGCTCGGTGCGCGAGAAGGCTCAAGAGAAAGTCTTCTCGCAGCTCGGCCGCTGGCGGCGCTACAAGCAGGAAAACCCCTCGGTGCTGATCGGCGTCGGCGGCTGTGTGGCCAGCCAGGAGGGGGCCGAGATCCTGCGCCGCGCACCCTTCGTCGACCTGGTCTTCGGGCCGCAGACCCTGCACCGGCTGCCGCAGATGCTGGCGCGCCGGCGCGCCGGCGGGGGCGCACAGGTCGACACGGACTTCCCCGAGATCGAGAAGTTCGACCACCTGCCGCAGCCGCGGGCCGAGGGGCCTACCGCGTATGTCTCGGTGATGGAGGGGTGCAGCAAGTATTGCTCCTTCTGTGTGGTGCCTTACACCCGGGGCGACGAGATCAGTCGGCCGGTGGCCGACGTCCTCGCCGAGGTGCGCAGCCTCGCCGGGCAGGGGGTGCGCGAGGTCAACCTGCTCGGGCAGAACGTCAACGCCTACGCCGGCGCCCTCGACGACGGCGAGCCGGCCGATCTGGGCCTGCTCATCGAGGCGGTGGCGCGGATCCCGGGAATCGACCGCATCCGGTTCACCACCTCGCACCCGGCGGAGTTCCATAGCGGGCTCATCGACGCCTACCGCGAGGTACCCGAGCTGGCCGATTTTCTCCACCTGCCGGTGCAGAGCGGCTCAGACCTCATCCTCAAGCTCATGAAGCGCGGCCACGATGCTGCCGCCTACGAGGCACTGATCGAGGAGATCCGCGCCGTCCGTCCCGGGCTGGTGCTCGCCACCGACCTGATCGTCGGCTTCCCCGGTGAGACCGAGGCCGAGTTCGAAGAGACCCTGGCCCTGGTCGATCGCGTCGGTTTCGACGGCGGCGCTTTTAGCTTTGTCTACAGCCCGCGGCCGGGGACGCCGGCTGCGGAGCTCCACGACGGGGTCCCCGAGGCCGACAAGCGCGCCTGGCTGCAGCGCCTGCAGGCTCGCCTGCACGACCAGCAGAGTGCCGCCGCCCGTGCACTGCTCGGCACCAAGCAGTCGGTGCTGATCGACGGTCCGTCCCGGCGTGACCCGAGCGAGCTCTGTGGCCGCACCTCGGGCAACCGGGTGGTGAACTTCCCGGGTGATCCGTCGTGGATCGGCCGCTTTGCCGAAGTTGAGATCACCGACGCGCGCACCCACTCACTGCGGGGGCGCGTCGTCTCTGTGGAGGAACAAGCCATGCACGCAGCAGTCGGCGCAGGCGGGTGACGGCGTGAGCGACCGGCCGCAAGCTATCGACCTCGAGCTGACCCCGGCCGACAACGAACGACTGGCACGGCTGTGCGGGCAGTTCGACGAGAACCTCCGCCAGCTCGAACGGCGCCTGGCGGTCGAGATCCAGAACCAGGGGCATCGCTTCCGTGTCATCGGCGAGGACACGGCGGTGCGCGTCACCCGGCAGGTGCTTGAGGAACTCTACGAGGCCGCTGCCGCGCAGCACCTCGAGCCGGAGGACGTGCACCTCTATCTGCAGCAGGCGCGGCTGCAGGAGCTCCACGAAGAGGCCGGGCAGCCGGACGAGGAGGCCGATGGGGAGGCCAATAGCGAAGCCAGCGCGCCGGCGCAGCGGCGGCGCGACGAGCGCGACGAAGAGGCGGCGGCGATCCGCACCCGCAAGACCGTCGTGCGCGGTCGCGGCCCCGGGCAGCGGGCCTACGTGCAGCGCATCCGCGACAACGACCTGAGCTTCGGCATCGGTCCCGCCGGCACCGGCAAGACCTTCCTCGCGGTGGCGTGCGCCGTCGAGGCCCTGGAGGCCGAGGAAGTGCGCCGGGTGGTCCTGGTGCGCCCGGCGGTGGAGGCCGGTGAGCGCCTCGGCTTCCTGCCCGGTGACATGGCGCAGAAGGTCGATCCGTACCTGCGGCCGCTTTACGACGCCCTGTTCGAGATGCTCGGCTTCGAACGGGTCAGCCGGCTGATCGAGCGCAACGTCATCGAGGTCGCGCCCCTGGCGTTCATGCGCGGGCGCACCCTGAATCACGCCTTCGTGATCCTCGACGAGGCGCAGAATGCCACCGTCGAGCAGATGAAGATGTTCCTCACGCGCATCGGCTTCGGCTCCACAGCCGTGGTCACCGGCGATGTCACCCAGATCGACCTGCCGCCGGATAAGCCCTCCGGGCTGCGCGATGCGGTCGAGGTGCTCCACGAGGTGGATGGCGTCAGCTTCACCTTCTTCGCCGCCTCGGATGTCGTCCGCCACCCGCTGGTGCAGCGCATCGTCGAGGCGTACGATTCGCGGAGTCGCCAGATCGGCGGTCAGGGTACGGGCAAGGGACGCAAGTGAGCGAGTTCGAGCTGGCCTTCCAGCACGTCGCCGGGACGCCGGCGCCGGACACCGCGCAGGTGCAGCGCTGGCTTGCGCCGGTGCTCGATGCGCATGGTCGCGGCGGCGAACTCACCGTGCGCATCGTCGACGAGGACGAGTCCCGGGCGCTCAACCACGCCTATCGCGGGCGCGACAAGCCCACCAACGTGCTTTCCTTCCCCTGCGAGCTACCGCCGGGCCTGCCTCCCGAAGCGGCAGAGATCCTCGGCGATCTGGTCCTCTGCGCCCCGGTGGTGGCCCAAGAGGCCCGCGAACAGGGCAAACCGGAGGCGGACCACTGGGCGCACATGGTGGTCCACGGGGCCCTGCATCTGCTGGGCTACGATCACGAGGAGCCGGCGCAGGCCGAGCGGATGGAGGCCGAGGAGCGGCGCCTCCTCGCCGCGCTTGGGGTGCCGGACCCCTATCTAGAGCGTTGAAAGAGGTCATGCCCGACGGAGAAGCGAACAGTAGCAGCGGCGCTGGCGAGAGCGTCTCGTGGCGCGATCGCCTGCGCCGGCTGGTGACCCAGCCCGAACCTCGCTCGCGGGACGAGCTGGTCGAGCACCTGCGCCGCAGCCAGTCGCTCGGTCTGCTCGACGCCGACGCCCTGTCCATGATCGAGGGCGTGCTCCATGTTTCCGAGCTCCAGGCCCGCGATATCATGATCCCCCGCTCCCAGGTCACCACTGTGGCCCGGGATGCCGAGCCGCGCGACCTGCTGCCGACCATCGTGCGCACCGGCTACTCGCGTTTCCCGGTCACCGGCGAGAGCAAGGACGACGTCATCGGGATCCTCCTGGCCAAGGACCTGCTGCGCCTCTTCCACGAGGAGGGGCACAACGGCTTCCGGCTGCGCGAGGTCCTGCGCCCGGTGCTGTTCATCCCCGAGAGCAAGCGGCTCGATGCGCTGCTCAAGCAGTTCCGCGAGAGCCGCAACCACATGTCCGTGGTGGTCGACGAGTATGGCGGTCTGGCCGGGATCGTCACCATCGAGGACGTGATCGAGCAGATTGTCGGCGAGATCGACGACGAGCACGACTTCGATGAGGATGCCCCCATCCTGGCCCGTGACGACGGCAGCTGGATCGTCAAGGCGGTCACGCCCATCGAGGCGTTCAACGAGGCCCTCTCCGCCGGACTCAAGGAGGACGACCTCGACACCGTCGGCGGCCTGGTGGCGCAGCGCTTCGGACACGTGCCGTGCCGCGGCGAGCGCATCGTCTTCGCCGGTTTCGAGTTCCGCGTCCTGCGCGCCGATCAGCGCCGCATCCACCTGCTGCGGGTCATGCCCGTGGGGAGCGAGGGCGATGACGACGGCTGAGCGTCTCGCTGCCGGGCGCGCCGGGGTGTTCGCCGCTGGCCTGGCCGGAGCCGGGCTGCCGCTGGCCTTCGCGCCGCTGGACTGGGCGCTGCTGGCGGTGCTCGCCCCGGCGGTGCTCTTTGCCGTGGCCGCGCTGGCACCGCGTCGGCGCGCCCTGCAGGCCGGCTACGCCTTCGGTCTGGGGCAGTTCGGCGTCGGCGTCTCCTGGGTGTTCGTCAGCATCAATGACTACGGCGGTGCCGGTCCGGCGCTCTCGGGGCTGGTCACCGTGGTGTTCGTCGCCTTTATGGCGCTGTTCCCCATGCTGGCGGTGGCCCTCGGGCGCGGTTTGGGGCGCGGCCCCGGGCTGCGCCTGCTGGTCACCCTGCCGGCGGCGTGGGTGGCGGTGGAGTGGCTGCGTACCTGGCTGTTCACCGGGTTCCCGTGGCTGTTCGTCGGCTACGCCGCCCTGGACACGCCGCTGGCCGGGCTGGCGCCGGTGATCGGTGTGCTCGGGCTGAGCGCCCTGCTGGTGTTGTTCGCCGGCGCCGCGGCGTGGCTGGTGACGGCCCCCGGGTGGCGGCGCGGGGCGAGCGTGGCGGCGCTGGCTGTGGCGGCGGTCGCCGCCGGGTTGGCAGCGGACCGGCCGTGGACCGAGGCCCAAGGCGAGCCGGTGCGCGCGGCGCTGATCCAGGGCAACTTCAGTCAGGACATCAAGTGGGACCCGGTGCAGCTCGAGCGCATCCAGAGCCGCTACGCTGAGCTGACCGCCGAGCACGCCGGGGCGGACCTGGTGGTCTGGCCGGAGACCGCCATACCGCGTCGCTTCGATACGGTACAGCCGTACCTGGAGCAGGTCGCCGAGCGGGTCCGCGAGGCCGGGGGGACGCTGGTGCTCGGCATCCCCTACCGGGAGTGGGCTCCGGACGGCGGGCAGTTGCACAACAGCGTGGTGGTCCTCGGCGAGCAGCGCGATGTCTACCACAAGCGCCACTTGGTCCCCTACGGCGAGTATGTCCCGTTCCGCGATCTCTTTGGTCGGAGCCTCGACTTCCTCGGCGCCCCGATGGCTGACTACAGCCCCGGGCCGCGCCCGGAGCCGCTGGCCGTCGATGATCGCCTGCGCCTGGGCGCCACGGTCTGCTATGAGGTGGCCTACCCCGTCGCCGTGCGGCGCACGGCGGGCGCGGTGGATCTGCTGGTGAACGTCAGCAACGACGCTTGGTTTGGCGATTCGTTGGCGCCCCATCAGCACCTGCAGAAGGCGCGCATGCGCGCGGCCGAGGCCGGGCGCTGGATGCTGCGCGCCACCAACACCGGGATCACCGCGGTGATCGGTCCCGACGGTGGGGTGGTGGAGCGACGGGCGCAGTTCGAGGTGGCCACCCTGGTTACCGAGGTGGAGCGGCGCAGCGGCGTCACCCCCTACGCCCGCATCGGCGATGGACCGCTGCTCGGGCTGCTCGCCGCCGCGCTGGTGCTGCCCGGTGGGCTGCGCTGGTACGCCCGGCGCCGGCGGGCCTCAGCCGCCGACTGACGCCAACCAAGGCAGGGCCACCGGCAGCAGGAAGGCGGTCACCAGTCCGGCCAGCCCCAGGCCCAAGCCGGCGAAGGCCCCGGCCGCGGCGCTGCTGCTGAACGCCTGCACCGTGCCGAAGCCGTGGGCGGACAGGCCCAGCGCCAGGCCGCGTGCCGCCTCATCGTGGATGCGCAGCAGGCGGAAGATCAGTGGTGCCATCAGACAGCCCAGCGCGCCGGTGATCAGCACCAGACCGGCGGTCAGTGACGGCAGCCCGCCCAGCCGCTCGGCAATGCCCATGGCGATTGGCGAGGTGACCGACTTGGGCGCCAGCGACAGCAGGGTCTCCCGCGAGGCGCCCAGTGCCGCCCCCACCCACACCGCCGACAGCGCCGCGGCCAGGCTGCCGGCCACCACCGAGACGGTGATCGGCAGCAGCAGTTCCCGGATGCGCGGCAGCTGATCGAACAGCGGCACGGCTAGGGCCACGGTGGCCGGGCCGAGCAGGAAGTGGATGAACTGAGCCCCTTCGAAATAGGTGTCGTAGTCGGTGCCGGTGAGCAGCAGGAAGGGGATGAGCAGGGCGGTGGCGATCAGTACCGGGTGGGCCAGCGGGGCGTTGCCCAGCCGTCGCCAGAGCGCCTGCCCGATCAGGAACGCCACCAAGGTGACCGTGAGCCCCAGCAGCGGGCTCTCGGCCAGGAAGGCCCAGATGTCCTGGAAATCCTCAGTCACCGTCGTCCTCCGCCCGACCAGCGCGCCCGCGGCGCAGCCAGCGCCACTGGAACAGCGCCGCGGTCACGGCCAGCGCCACCCCGGTGCTGACCACCAGCGCCGCGGTAATGGCCACGGCGTCCGTCTGCAGCCGCGGCAGGTGCAGGAGGATGCCCACCCCCGCTGGGATGAGCAGCAGCGCCAGGTAGCGCAGCAGCCCCTCGGCAGCGGTGCGCAGCCCCGTGGGGACGCGGCCCACGGCGATTAGCGTGGCGAACAGCAGGGCCAGGCCGATCACCGGGCCGGGCAGCGGCAAGCCGAAGAGCCGGGCGATGACCTCGCCGAGCAGCTGGAACCCGAGCAGCAGGGTCAGGCCGAGCAGCACTCGGGCGTCTCCGTCTGGCGCAGGGTCAGCACGGGCCAGCCGTTGCGCCGGGCCTCGCTGCGTAGGGTCTCGTCCGGATCCACGGCCACCGGGTGCTCGACATGACGCAGCAGCGGGAGGTCGTTGAGCGAATCGCTGTAGAACCACTTCTCGGCCCGCTCCAGCCCGCGCTCGCGCAGCCATGCGTCGACCACCCGGATTTTGCCCTCGCGGAAGGTCGGGGTGCCGGTGTGGCGGCCGGTGTAGCGGCCGTCGCGGCGCTCCGGCTCGGTGGCCAGCAGTGTGGGAACCCCCAGACGCTCGGCGATGGGCGCGGTGACGAAGCGGTTGGTGGCGGTGACGATGGCCAGGCGGTGCCCGGCGCGGCGGTGCTCGTCGAGCAAGGCCTCGGCGGCGGGCAGCACCAGCGGCTCGATCCACTCGCGGACGAAGTCGGCACGCCAGGCGTTCAGTTGCTCCTCCGGGTGCTCGGCCAGGGGGCTGAGGGCGAAGGCGAGGAAGGCGTCGATATCCAGTCGCCCCTCGATATAGTCCTGGTGGAAGCGCCGGTGGGTCTCGGCGAAGGCCTCGCTGTCCACGGCTCCGCGGGCTACCAGGTACTCGCCCCACAGGCTGTCGCTGTCACCGGCGATCAAAGTGTTATCCAGGTCGAACAGGGCGACGGACACTGCACCTCCTCCGGTTATCGGGTGGGTGGGGAGCGGGGATCAGGCGGGCCCGGCCCTGCGGCAACGTTGCCCGGGTTGCACCCCCTGTGAAAGAATAACATCGGCAATTTCCGCGTAGGGAGGCGTCTCCGGGTGGTCGATTCTGACGGCTTTCGGCCCAATGTCGGCATCATCGTCGCCAACGACGACGGCCAGGTGCTATGGGCTCGGCGGGCCGGAGAAGACGCCTGGCAGTTCCCGCAGGGCGGGGTCGAGGCCAACGAGACCCCGCTGGAGGCGCTCTACCGCGAACTGCGCGAGGAGATCGGCCTGACGCCTTCGGACGTGGCCGTGCTCGGTGCGACGCGCCGCTGGCTCCGTTACCGCCTGCCCCGCCGCATGATCCGGCGCCGTGGCAGCCGGTGTATCGGGCAGAAACAGATCTGGTTCCTGCTGCGCCTGCTCGCCGACGAGCAGCGGGTGCGCGTCGACCGGGTGCCGCGTCCCGAGTTTGACCGCTGGCGTTGGGTCGACTACTGGTATCCGGTCGACGAGGTCATCTTCTTCAAGCGCCAGGTCTACCGCCAGGCGCTGCAGGAACTTTCCGGCTGCCTGCAGGCCGGTGACTGGGCCGGAACCGGTACCGAGGGTGGCACCCCTGCAGCCATCCCGCCGGCGGCGCGGCGACGATTGCGATAGGGCGGGGCCCCATGCTGGAAATCCTCCACCGCGTCTCCCGGGAAGTGAACGCAGCGCCCAACCTGCGCCAGGGGCTGCGAATCATCGTCGAGCGGGTGGCCGACGCCATGGCGGTGGATGTCTGCTCGGTCTACCTCCTCGATGCCGCCCAGGGCGACTTCGTGCTCATGGACACCCGCGGACTCAACAGCGAGTCCGTGGGCCGTGTGCGGCTGACCTCCGCCGAGGGGCTGGTCGGCCTGGTCGCTGAGCGCGAGGAGCCGATCAACCTCAAGAACGCCCCGGCGCACTCGCGTTTTCGTTACTTCCCCGAGACCGGCGAGGAGCGCTACTCCTCTTTTCTCGGCGTGCCCATCATCCACTACCGTTCGGTGCTCGGCGTGCTCGTCGTCCAGCAGACGGAGCAGCGCCGCTTCGAGGAGAGCGAGGTCGCCTTCCTCGTCACCCTCGCCGCGCAGCTCGCGGGGGCCATCGCCCATGCTCGGGCCAGCGGCGGCATCCACGGTATTGGCGACGAGCCGGTGGCCGAGGACAGCCGCGCGCTGCGCGGACTGCCCGGGGCGCCCGGGGTGGCCATCGGTACGGCGGTGGTGCCCTACGCGCAATCGGATCTCAATGCCATCCCCGACCGCGTCGCCACCGACCCGGAAGCCGAGGTGGCGGCCTTCGAGCAGGCGGTGGCGGAGGTCACGGCGGAGCTTCGCCAGCTCGGTCAGCAGATCTCCGCCTCGGTCACCGCCGACGAGCAGATGCTCTTCGACGTCTACCTGCGCATGCTCGAGGGCGACAGCCTGGTCAACGAGACCGTCGAGCGCATCCGCGCCGGCAACTGGGCGCCCGGGGCGCTGCGCCAGGTCATCGGTGAGCACGTGCAGGTCTTCGAGAACATGGACGACCCTTACCTGCGCGAGCGCTCGAGCGACATCCGCGATCTTGGCCGGCGGATCCTCGGGCGGCTGCGCGACGAGGGTGGCCGGGTCGAGGCCCTGCCCGATCAGGCCGTGCTGGTGGGCCACGAGGTGAGCGCCTCGCAGCTCGCCGAGATCCCCCACGACCATCTCGTCGGCGTCGTCTCGGCCACCGGCTCGCGCAACTCCCATGTGGCCATCCTCGCCCGGGCGCTGGGCATCCCCGCGGTGATGGGCGTCGACGACCTGCGCACCCGGCAGATGGACGGTCGGCCGGTGGTAGTGGATGGCTACGCCGGGCGCTTCTACGTCGACCCGACCGAGACCGTCGAGCATGAGTACCAGCGCCTGATCCGCGACGAGGCGGAGTTCACCGAGGGGCTTGAGGCGGTGCGTGACGAGCCGGCCACCAGCCCCGACGGGCGCACGATCGCCCTCTACGCCAATACGGGCCTGATCTCGGACATCAACCTGTCGCTGGCCGCCGGCTGTGACGGCATTGGACTGCACCGCACCGAGTTCCCGTTCCTGATCCGCGATCGCTTTCCCGGCGAGGAGGAGCAGGCCGATCTCTACCGCCGGGTGTTGGAGCAGTTCGCGCCGCAGCCGGTAACCCTGCGCACGCTGGACGTCGGCGGCGACAAGTCGCTGGCCTACTTCCCGATCGAGGAAGAGAACCCCTTCCTGGGCTGGCGCGGCATCCGTCTGACCCTGGACCACCCGGAGATCTTCCTTACGCAGCTGCGCGCCATGCTGCGCGCTGACGTGGGGCTGGGGAACCTGCAGATCCTGCTGCCGATGGTCAGCCGGCTCGAGGAGATCGCCGATGTGCGCCGGCTGCTGCTGCGTGCCCGCCAGGAGCTGGCCGAGGAGGGCATCCAGGCGCGCATCCCTCCGCTGGGCGTGATGATCGAGGTGCCGGCCACCATCTACCAGATCGATCGCTACTGCGATCAGGCCGACTTCCTCTCCCTCGGCTCCAATGACCTGACCCAGTATCTGCTGGCGGTGGACCGCAACAACAGTCGGGTTGCCGGGCTTTACGACGAGCTCCATCCGGCCGTGCTCGGGGCCGTGCGCCATGTGGCACAGGCGGCGCGGCGTCACGGCAAGCGCCTGACCGTCTGCGGCGGCATGGCCGGCGATCCGGCGGGGGCGATCCTGCTGGTCGGCTTCGGCATCGAGGGGCTGTCGATGAGCGTCTCGAGCCTGCTGCGCATCAAGTGGGTGGTGCGCCGGGTGCCGGTCGCCCGCGCTGCCGAGCTGGCCAACCGCGCCGTCGAGATGGACTCCCCCGAGGAGGTCCGGCGTATGCTGCGCCGCACGCTGGAGGAATACGAACTCGGCGGACTGATGCGCGCGGGCAAGTAAATCCTCGCAATTGACAATCACTCGCGTTCAAGGTGTGATGGTCCCTTGTCGGAGTGATCGGGGGCCTGCCATGTACGTCTGTATCTGCAACGCCGTAACCGAGCGGCAGATCCGCGAGGCAGTGGCCTGCGGGTGCGCCTCCATGCGCGAGCTGCGCACACGGCTGGGGGTGGCCGGTTGCTGCGGCAAATGCGGCCCCGAGGCGCGGCAGCTGCTCGGCGAGTGCGCCGACTGCCCGCTGGAGCGGCGTGCTGCCGGTTCGACCGGGCCGGAACCGGTGACAGTGGAGCCGCCTGCCCCCCGGGCGGCCGCCGGATCGACAGACGCTGCGCCCGGGCCTTGATAGAATCAGCCACGGTTACATTCAGGAACGCGTTCACAAGGGGGCGCCATGGCAAGTGACAAGAAGGTCATCGAATACCTCAACGGCGGGCTCAAGAAAGAGCTCACGGCGATTAACCAGTACTTCCTCCACTCCCGCCTAGCGTACGACTGGGGCTTCGACAAGCTCGGCGCCA
This sequence comes from Halorhodospira halophila, assembly GCF_016653405.1. Taxonomy (NCBI): domain Bacteria; kingdom Pseudomonadati; phylum Pseudomonadota; class Gammaproteobacteria; order Chromatiales; family Ectothiorhodospiraceae; genus Halorhodospira; species Halorhodospira halophila. The sequence continues at coordinate 6,624 of NZ_NHSN01000016.1, read as the reverse complement.
AGGAGTACGAGGAGTCCATCGAGGAGATGCAGCACGCCGACCAGTTCATGCAGCGTATCCTCTTCCTCGGTGGCCTGCCCAACCTCCAGGAGCTGGAGAAGCTCAAGGTCGGCGAGAACGTGCGTGAGATGCTCGAGGCGGACCTGGCCGGTGAGCACGACAGCCTGGCCTACTACCGCGAGGCGGCGGCGTATTGCGAGTCGGTGCAGGACTACGCCTCGCGCGACCTGTTCACCAGCCTGATCGCCGACGAGGAGGGCCACGCCGACTGGCTCGAGACGCAGATCAAGCTCATGGACCAGCTCGGCGAGGCCAGCTATCTGCAGATGCAGATGGTTGCGGCTAACGAAGGCGAGGGCGAAGGCGAGGGCTGAGCCCGCCGCCTAGCGGATCGCTGCTGCACGGGACCCCGTCGGCGACGCCGGCGGGGTCCCGTGCGCTTGGGGGTGTCTAGAAGGGCTTGACCACGGCGAGGACGACCACCGAGATCAGGATCAGTACGGGCAACTCGTTGAAGACCCGGTACCAGACATGGCTGCGCTCGTTGCGGTCGTCGGCGAAGGCCTGCAGGAGCTGGCCACAGTACAGGTGGTAGGCGATCAGCAGGGTGACCAGGGCCAGCTTGGTCAGCATCCACCCCTCGTTGAGCAGCTGCGGGAACAAGACCAGCATCCAGATGCCCAGGCCCACGGCGACAATCGCGCTCGGGTTCATGATCCCGCGGTAGAGCTTGCGCTCCATGACCTTGAAACGCTCGTTGCTGATCTCGTCCTCGGCCATGGCGTGGTAGACGAACAGCCGGGGCAGGTAGAACAGGGCCGCGAACCAGGTCACGATCGCGATAACGTGGAAGGCTTGGATCCAGATGTACAGCACGACGGGTCCTCCTGACGTTTGGATAGGGGCGGCGTCTCGCTCGGCGCCGGCTCCGCGCGTATTGTAGGCCCTGCCCGCGTGGCGGCGGGAGCCCATGCGGCTATCAGTAACCGGAAACCAGGGGGAGAGGAAAGACCCATGATCGAAGTAGGCATTGTCGGCGGTACCGGCTATACCGGCATGGAGCTGCTGCGCCTGGTCGCGCGCCACCCCGGGCTGCGGCTGGCGGAGATCACCTCGCGGGCCGAGGCCGGTACCCGGGTGGACGAGCTTATGCCGGCGCTCGAGGGGGTGGTCGACAATGTCTTCACCGCGCCCGACACCGAGCGTCTGAGCCGCTGCGATGTGGTCTTCTTCGCAACGCCCAACGGGATTGCCATGGAGTCGGCGCCGGCGCTGCTCGAGGCCGGCTGCCGGGTGATCGACCTAGGGGCCGACTTCCGGCTGCGCGACCCGGCGGTCTGGAACGAGTGGTACGGCATGGCCCACAGCTGTCCCGAGCTGCTTGAAGAGGCCGTTTACGGCTTGCCCGAGCGCTACCGCGACGCCCTGCCGGCGGCGCGGCTGGTGGCCAATCCGGGCTGCTACCCCACGGCCGTGGCCCTGGGGCTGCTGCCGCTGCTCGAGGTCGGTGCGCTCGGTGATGGACCGGTGGTCGCCGACTGCAAGTCCGGTGTCTCCGGTGCCGGCCGGGCGGCCAAGGTGGCCACCCTCTTCTGCGAGGCCAACGAGGGCTTCAAGGCTTACGGCGCCAGCGGCCACCGCCACCTGCCGGAGATCGAGCAGACCCTGGCGCAGACCGCCGGGGCACCGGTGGATGTGACCTTCGTCCCCCATCTGGTGCCGATGACCCGTGGCATGCAGGCCACCCTGCACGTGGCCGTGGATCGTCCGCTGGACGAGCTCGAGGCCCTTTACCGGCAGCGCTACGCCGAAGAGCCCTTCGTCCGCCTCGTCGGCCGCGGCGCCCATCCGGAGACGCGCTGGGTCCGGGGCACCAACGACTGTCGCATCGGCCTGCACCAGCCGCCGGGGCGCAGCGACCGGGCGGTGATCCTCTCGGTGATCGACAATCTCACCAAGGGGGCGGCCGGGCAGGCGGTCCAGAACCTCAATCTGATGTTCGGCCTCGACGAGACCGCCGGGCTGGAGGGGTTGGCCTACGTGCCCTAGGGGCCGGTTTGACCTGGCGGGTAGGCGCCTACAAAATGCATGTTATCCGCTAGGGGCCTGTCGGCCCCGGCGTCCACCTGCGGAGGGACCACCCATGAGCGATATCGCCGAGCCCGAGACCCACGCCCCGGCCGACGATCAGCTGCTGATCTTCACCGATGCCGCCGCGGACAAGGTCCGCGAGCTGCTCCAGGATGAGCAGGGCGGTGACGTGAAGCTGCGCGTGTTCATCACCGGCGGCGGCTGTTCCGGCTTCCAGTACGGTTTTACCTTCGACGAGACCGTCGAGGAGGGCGATACCATCATCGAGAAGCGCGGGGTGCAGATCGTCGTTGACCCGGTCAGCGGCATCTATCTGCAGGGCGCGGAGGTCGATTTCTCCAGTGGCCTTGAGGGCGAGCAGTTCATCATCCGCAACCCCAACGCCACCACCACCTGTGGTTGCGGCTCCTCGTTCTCCATCTGAGCCGCGCCGCCGGGGTCACGGTGCGTAGACGCCGCCCAGAACGGCGGGGCGCCGTGCTCCGGTGACCGACGGCAGGTTGCCGGGGTGGCCGTGGAGGCGGGCCCAGGCCAGCCAGGCGAAGGCGGCCGCCTCCACGTAGTCCGGGTCCATACCCAGCACTGCCGTGCTGGCCACGTCCGCCCCCGGGCAGTGCGCCTGTAGCCGTCTCATCAGGTGCTCGTTGCGGGCCCCGCCGCCGCAGACCCGTACCCGGCGCGGGGTGCCCCCTCCCGCGTGCAGCGCATCGGCCACGGTGCTGGCTGTCAGCTCCGCCAGGGTGGCCTGGACGTCCACCGGCTCCTCGGTGCCCTGGCAGTGCTTCAGCAGCCAGGCCGCGTTGAAGTACTCGCGGCCGGTGCTCTTCGGAGCCGGCCGGGCGAAGTAGGGGTCGCTGCGCAGCCGCGCCAGGAGCGCGGCATCCACGCGGCCGCTGGCCGCCCAGGTGCCGTCGGCGTCGAAGGGCGCGCCCAGGTGGCGGCGCGCCCAAGCGTCGAGCAGCGTGTTGGCCGGCCCGCTGTCGAAGCCGATCACCGGGCCGCCGTCGGCCGGTAGCAGGGTCAGGTTGGCGATCCCGCCCAGGTTGACCACCGCGACCGCCTCATCCTGCTGCTCCCAACAATGCGCATGGAAGGTGGGCGCCAGCGGTGCGCCGTGCCCGCCTTCGGCAATATCCCGGCGGCGGAAGTCAGCCACCACCGGTAGCCCGGTGCGGCTGGCGATACGGTTCGGGTCGCCGAGTTGCAGGCTGTGTCCCGGCTCCCCGGTGGTGGGGTCCGGCCCCTGGTGCCAGACGGTCTGGCCGTGGCAGCCGACGGCGTGCACCGGCAGCTCGGCGGGAGCCTGCTGCCGCAGCGCCGCCGCGGCTGCGGCGAAGGCTTCTGCCAGGCGCCGGTCCAGCTCGCAGAGCCGGTGCAGCGGCGTCTCTGCGCCGACCTCGTGGACCGCAGCGGCGAGGGCGTCGTTCAGCGGGCTCCAGGCGCTGGCGACAATATCGCCCACCGCGCCGTCGGCACCCAGGCGGAGCAGCGCGGCGTCGATGCCGTCGACACTGGTACCCGACATCAGGCCGATGTAGCCTCCCTCGGCGCCACGTTCGCTCAACGGCGCTCCTCACCGCTGGCCAGCTGGATGTCCGCCGACGACTCGCCGCGCAGGCTCGCCAGCAGCGGCGCGGCGTGCTCGCGGAAGGCGCTGCGATGCTCGTCGGGCAGCGGCTCGGCGCGGGGCAGGTCCACGGTTACCGGGTTGCGGTGGCGGCCGTTGTCGATAAACTCGTAGTGCAGGTGCGGGCCAGTGGCCTGCCCGGTGGCCCCCACGTAGCCGATGACCTCGCCGCGCTGGACGCGGTCGCCCACGCTCAGGCCCGAGGCGTAGCGCGACAGGTGGGCGTACAGGGTCTGGTAGCGTTCGCCGTGGCGCAGGGTGATCACCCGGCCGTAGCCCCCGTTGCGGCGGCGCTCCACCACGCGCCCGTCGGCGGCGGCGCGCACCGGTGTGCCGGTGGGCGCAGCCAGATCCACGCCCAGGTGGGGCCGGCGCACGCCGAGGATCGGGTGGCGGCGATTGCGATCGAAGTGGGAGCTGATTCGCTCGAAATCCAGGGGGTAGCGGGTGAAGGTCCGCGCCAGGCTGGTGCCGTCCGGGGTGTAGAAGCTCACCCGGCCGTCCGGGTCCTCGAAGCGCAGCGCCTCCAGCGTCTTGCGGGCGCCTTCCAGGCGCATCGCCTTGAGGCGCTTGCGCAGCGTCTGCCCATCGGGGCCAAGGGTGCGCTCGTAGAGCACGGAGAAGGTGTCGCCGCTACGCAGGTCCCGCCCCAGGTCGATGTCGCCATCGAGAACCCGGGCGAGCTGCATGATCATCCGATCGTCCAAGCCGGAACGGCGGGCGGAGAGAAACAGCGAGCCCTCAATCGTCCCCTCGACCTGGCGCAGTTCGCGCTCCAATTCCCGGGGCACGGTCTTCGCCTCGAAGCCGTCATCGCCGCGGCGGACGAGCAGCTTCTGCTCGGGGTCCATGGCGAAACGCACCCCGGCCAACGTCCCCTCGTCGTCGCGCAGCAGGGTCAGGGTCTGTCCCGGGCGCAGGCGCGTGAGCGCGGACTCGGCGGGCTCGCCGGCGTTGAGGATGCGCTGCACGTCACCGGCGGTGTGCCCGGCCCGGGAGAGGATGCGAGCAAAACTGTCGCCGGAGCGGACCGTGACCTCGTGTTCCTCCAGCTCTGGGCGTACGTCGGCCCGCGCGGCCTCGTCTTCCCTTTCGGTCGAGGCCGGCAGCGGATCGCTTTCGTCGGCTGCAGGGGCGAGCGCCAGGGTGGTCAGTCGGCCGGCCGGCGCCTCCTCAAGGCCGTTGGCGTTGTCCGTGCGCGTGCCTGCGGTGGCCGGTGCGGCCTCGGCGGGGGGCAGCACCAGTTCGGAGTCGGCTGGGGACCCTTGCGGGGACGGTGAGCCATCCATCCAGAGCCAGATCAGGACGGCGGCGGCGCTCGCGCTGCCGGTGATGGCAGCGATGCGCAGCACGGGGCGGCGGTGCCGGCGGCGTCGGCCCGTCGCGGGCCGGCGGCCCTTGAAATCGAGCTCGGTCAGTCGGGTCTGCACGGGGCTAGGCTCCAGTCGGCGCTTCGCGGGATCGGTCCCGGGCGAGCGTGCGCGGCAGCCACTGACGCGGCGCCGGGCTCGGCCACAATCCGGGGGTTACGGTACAATACGCGATTTTACATAGTGATGGGCAGGGGGCGAGGCATGACGAAGGAAGATGCACGGGCGCTGATCCGGCGCGGGGTCGAGGAGATCATCCCGGAGGCGGAGCTCGAAGAGCGCCTGGAGTCGGGCAAGCGGCTGCGCATTAAGGCCGGCTTCGATCCCACCGCGCCGGATCTTCACCTCGGCCACACGGTGCTGATCAACAAGCTTCGGCAGTTTCAGGACCTCGGTCACGAGGTCTTGTTCCTGATCGGCGATTTCACCGCCACCATCGGGGATCCGAGCGGCAAGAGCGCCACCCGGCCGGCGCTGACCCCGGAGGAGGTGCGAGAAAACGCGCGTACCTACGAGGAGCAGATCTACGCCATCCTCGATCCGGAGCGCACGCGGCTGGTGTTCAACTCCGATTGGATGGGCACCATGCAGGCTGGGGATCTGATCCAGCTCGCCTCCCGCTACACCGTCGCGCGCATGCTCGAGCGCGACGACTTCCACCAGCGCTACCAGGCCGGTTCGGCGATTGCGATCCACGAGTTCCTCTACCCCCTGATCCAGGGCTACGACTCGGTGGCGCTGGAGGCCGATTTCGAACTGGGAGGCACGGATCAGCGCTTCAATCTGCTCGTCGGCCGCGAGCTCCAGCGTCAGTTCGGGCAGAAGCCGCAGACGGTGATGACCATGCCCCTGCTCGTCGGTCTCGATGGTCACAAGAAGATGTCCAAGTCGCTGGGCAACTACGTGGGTGTGAAGGAGTCCGCGGAGGACATCTACGCCAAGCTGATGTCCATCTCGGATGAGCTCATGTGGCGTTATTTCGAGCTCCTTAGCCTGCGCCCCTGGGATGAGGTCGAGGCGATGCAGCGCCGCATTAGCGAGGAGGGGATGAACCCGCGGGATGCCAAGGACGCCCTGGCCTTCGAGCTGGCCGAGCGCTTCCGCGGGCGGGCGGAGGCCGAGCGGGCGCGTGAGGCCTTCGTCGCGCGGTTCCGGCACGGCGCCGTCCCGGAGGATGTGCCGCACGTCACCCTGTCCTATGATGAGCAGGGCGGGATCGGCATCGCCACGGCGCTCAAGGAGGCGGGGTTGGTCGGCTCGACCTCCGAAGGGCTGCGCATGGTCCGACAAGGGGCGGTGCGGGTCGACGGTGAGCGCGTGGAGGATCCCAAGGCGCGCCTGGAGGCCGGCGTCGGGTGCCTCTTGCAGGTGGGCAAGCGTCGGTTTGCGCGGGTCAGTGAAAAAGGGGCTTGACCTGCTCCGTGCAGCCCGTACAATGCGCAGCTCTCGACGCGGCGGCAACGCGGCGTCGAACGGATTCCAAGGGATCCGCCGGCGACGAGACAAAGCGTTGACAAGCTTTCACAGTCGCGTAAC